>NZ_JASMRI010000023.1:0-75787 GCF_041431375.1 Flavobacterium sp. Arc3
ATTATCAAACCATATTAAACTATTTTGACAATAGGAGCACAAACGCTTCAGCTGAATCTTTCAATGCTAAAATAAAATCATTTAGATCTCAGTTTAGAGGTGTTCGAAATGTGGAATTCTTTCTTTTTAGACTAACTAATATTTATGCCTAATTTTTATCGCTCCACAGGTTTTCGACTTGATCCTAAATAACCTCTAAGACAACCGTCATTGTAATACCTTATTTACGTTCTATAATAAAAAAAAAGAACCTTAATAGGTTCTTTTTTTTTATTATAGGTTTACTCTTAATACACATTGCTGTAATTCTGGTTTTTCGATTATAAAATTAAATAACCATTCTCGTAATTGTTCCATCTCATAGGGCAACAATGCTTTGATAGCTTTTTCTAATTCTTTGCAAAAAAGTATCGGATCGAAACTCACTCTTTCTAATATTGATTTTGTGTAATCAAACATAATTTTAGACATAATAAATTAAGAATTTATGGTTAAATTAAGGTTTTTATCTTATTGTAAAAATACATTTTTTAAATTGATAGTTTGTAAATTTAACGTGTAATTATGAATATTATTTCAACATCCTCTAACTATAATCAAAATAAAATTTCAATTCAGTATAAAGTTAAACTATCTTACTTGCACGGAACATCTCTCTTTTACCTGGAGGACCTGCTAGTTTCTCTACCGTAAAACCTACTTCAATCATAGATCTTTTCACTACACCTCTTGCCGCATAAGTGACTAATACCCCATTGTCTTTAAGGGCATCAAACATTTTTTTGAATATGGCAGTACTCCATAATTCTGGTTGCACTCGATAACCAAAAGCATCAAAATAAATCAAATCAAATCGATTCAAATCATCAATTTCTTCAAATAGCTGTTTCCTCTTGGTGAGTGAAAATTTTTCCCCAAAAATCTCTTTCTCTTGCCAATTGCATTGGTGCATTTGTTCAAAAACACTTTTATCATCATCTGCATTCAATTCTTCGACATAATTCATAGAAACTAATTCCTCTGCTGATATGGGATAAGCTTCTACTCCTACATAATCAATTGATTGATTCATTTTTTTTCCTTGCAAAAAAGTAATAAATGCATTCAGTCCGGTGCCAAAACCTATTTCTAAAATCGAAATTTGTTTATTTTGAAATAATGATAGTCCATTTTTTATAAAAACATGTTGCGCTTCCTGTATTGCACCATGTTTGGAATGATAGCATTCATCCCATTCCTTAATTTGTATGGTAGTAGAACCATCAAGCGTCTGTATAATTTCTCTTTTCAAAATACTATTTATGAAGGCATTATTAATTTTGTGTTTTTTGTACTTGGTCAAATTTAATAAAATCTGTTATAGTTCGCCTAAAAAACCCGATTTATTGTAAATTCTACAGAAAATTTAAGCTTTTTCGTTGATTTTGATAAATGTAAATAAATCACAATTAAAAGCTATAATTAATGACATTTTCATAAGAATTTCATTGATTTTTATTTAATTTTGCTTGAATTAAAGTTTAATTCGCATAAAAACTATATTCTAAGCAATTACATACATTGTATCCAATATTAAAATAACAATAAAATAATATTATGAGCACAACTCACACTGACAAAATTGACATCATAAAAGCAGCTACTACAAAAATTAATGAAGTAGATTTTGATAACCTAAGCTTTGGATCGGTATTCACCGATCATTTACTTGAATGTGACTATA
Organism: Flavobacterium sp. Arc3; assembly: GCF_041431375.1. Lineage (NCBI taxonomy): Bacteria > Pseudomonadati > Bacteroidota > Flavobacteriia > Flavobacteriales > Flavobacteriaceae > Flavobacterium > Flavobacterium sp. Arc3. Next base: position 1,724 of record NZ_JASMRI010000023.1, read on the forward strand.
TAAATGGCGAATGGCAAAAACCAGTCATTAAGCCTTATGCTCCATTTTTACTAGACCCTTCTACTAGAGTTTTTCATTATGGTCAAGCTATTTTTGAAGGAATGAAAGCGTATAAAGATGAAAGTGATGACGTTTGGCTTTTTAGACCTGATGAAAACTACAAACGATTTAATAATTCGGCGGTAAGAATGGCTATGCCAGAAGTACCTGAGGATGTTTTTATGGATGGTTTAAACGAATTACTAAAGTTAGATCAAGCTTGGATAAAAAAAGGAAAAGGAAACTCATTGTATATTAGACCATTTATGATAGCGACTGGAGAGGGAGTTATTGCAAACCCATCTAATGATTATAAGTTTATGGTTATTTTATCTCCTGCAAAATCGTACTATTCTGGAGAAGTAAAAGTATTAATCGCAGAGCATTTCAGTAGAGCCGCAAATGGTGGAATTGGAGCTGCAAAAGCCGCAGGTAACTATGCTGCTCAATTTTACCCAACTAGCTTAGCAAATGCAGCTGGTTTTCAGCAGGTAATTTGGACTGATGATGCAACACACACAAAACTGGAAGAAGCAGGTACAATGAATGTGTTTTTCAGAATAAATGATACTTTATTTACTGCTCCTACAAGTGAGAGAATCCTTGATGGTATTACTAGAAAGAGTCTTATTGACATGGCTAAAAAAGATGGTATTACTGTTGAAGTTCGTCCTGTTCTAGTTTCAGAACTTGTTGAAGCATCTAAAAATGGTACTTTAAAAGAAATATTTGGTGCAGGTACTGCAGCGGTGGTTAATCCGATTATAGGATTCTCTTACCAAGATGTTTATTATGAATTGCCAAAAATCGAAAATTCATATGCAATACAACTAAAAGATAAATTAACAAACATACAACACAAACTAGCCGAAGATACATTTGGTTGGACTGTAAAAGTATAGATTTTTTAGTCCCCGCTTTTAGCGGTTACTACCTTAAACAAAAAAGCGATTTCCAAATTTGGAAATCGCTTTTTTATATTCTTATTTTAAGTGTATTGAAACAGTCTTTCTATAATACGTAAAATCCACTTACAGCAAAAGGGTAAATTCACGCTTCTTACTCGCCCAATATTTTAGAAAAATCGGGTTTGAAGTAATTAGGACCTTTCATTACCTTACCGTCCTCACGGTATATAGGATTTCCTAACTCATCTAACTTACTCATATTACTACGTTGAATTTCATCAAAAACAGCTTCTATTTTATGTTGCAGTCCATGTTCAATTATAGTTCCACAAAGGATATACATCATATCGCCTAGGGCATCAGCTATTTCTACTAAATCATTATTTTGAACAGCCTCAAGATATTCTTCGTTTTCTTCTTTCATCAAATGATACCTTAGCGTGTTCTTACTCCCTCCTAAACTAGCGATTGGAGTTTCACTATGCCCAATTTTAAATGCGGTATGAAATTCTTTGACTGAGTCGATTTGCTTTTGCATAATTTTATTTGATTAAATCAAACCGCAAATTAGCAACTAATCCTAAACAATTGATTAAATTTGCCGAAAATAATCTACACTATGTTTAGCCAAGGACAATTGATATTTGCAGTCTGCTTTTTTGTTGCTTTTGTTATTGCAATGATTTTTGCTTATCGAAAAGATATAAAAATTCACAAAGAATTTTACAAAGGAAATTACAAAATATTAATAGGCTTCCTCGTTTTTATCGGGATTCTATTTGTGATAAAAGTTTATTTCAAACGTTAATCACTTTCTCAAACAAAAAATGCCCGCTTCTCAGCGGGCATTTTTATATTCTTTCAATTCTAATTTACTAGTTCACAAGCGGTAAAAAGCTAAAGTCTTTAGAATAATTCAACATTTGTTCTGCAAACGTTTTTGGTTGTTTTACATCAATAGAAATAATATTTCCTTTTGAATCTAAATTAGGAACCAAAACTGGGTTAACAAAACCGCTGTAAGGAGCCGAAGGGAATTTTTTATTACGTTCTAATACTTCTGCATGAATCTTTTGATCCACTTTTACACCGTAATTTTCTACTAAAGCCTTACCAGCATTGTAATCTCCTTCAGATTTTATACGTTGTACTTCACGCAACAATTGTCCGAACAAATCATGTAACTTCTCATAATTAGTGATATTGAAATACGTTTTTCCATCGCGGCTAATCTTTTCAATCACATTGTCTTTCTTGCCTTTTTCGAATGCCCAAGCACTAACCCATTGGCGATTTCTCATATGAGCCTCTTCGATATCAGCTCCTAGGTCTAAACGGACTAACTGGGTCATCAATCCATTTCTAATGTAACTGTCATAAGATTCCATTCCAGTTTTTTTCCAATCGTCAACTAAACCTAATTCTTGAATCTTAGGATTATACAAATAAAACAATCCCACTAAATCAGCTCTACCCTCTTCCAAAGTTGAAGCATAACTTTTCAATGTTTCTCTAGGTGTTCCTACACCAGGATTAATTTGGCCTGAAGCATGTCCTACCACTTCATGTAAAGCAGTATGCAACTTATCCCCTATTTCTCCATATTTTTTGGCTAAAGCTATTTCTTCTTCATCATTAGCAAATTCTTCTAACTTTCCTTTTCCGGCAGCTTTAGAATAAGCATCGATGATATTACCTAAAGAAACTGATTTAGAACCATGCTCCGCACGAATCCAGTCAGCATTCGGAAGATTCACTCCAATTGGTGTGCTTGGCGACGCGTCTCCAGATTCTCCAGCAACAATTACTGTTTTATAAGAAACACCTACTACATTTTTCTTCTTATGTTGTTCCATTAACGGAGAATTATCTTCAAACCATTGTGCGTTTTTAGAAACCTTTTCCATTTTTTTGGACATATCAAAATCCTTAATTTGGACAATCCCCTCATATGAACCTCTATATCCTAATGGATCGTTATATACTTCAATGAATCCATTGATATAGTCAATGTTCCCTTCTTTAGCAGACAACCATGCAATATTGTAGTCGTCCCAAGTTTTTAAACTTCCTGTTTGGTAGTACTTGATCAATAACCCTAAAGCATCACCTTGGTTTTTATTTTCAGCAACACTTTTTGCTTTTTCCAACCAAAAAATAATCTTTTTGATTGCATTACCATACATACCGTCAGACTTCCAAACTTTTTCTTCTAATTGCCCTTTTGAGTTACGAACTAATTTAGAGTTTAGCCCATAAGAATACGGTTTAGTAGGATCTGGATTCACTTTTTTAGCATAAAAATCTTCCGCTTCTTTTAACGAAATTCCTTTTTCATAAAAATTAATTGCTGAACCTTCCAATAGTCCTTTCGATTCATCGAGATTAACTCTTTTAGAATCTACATCATTAAAAATAACTGCAACGACAGCAGGCTCTAATTCAGTTTTAGTGGCTTTCATCACAACCTCAAAATAATCTTTTGAAAAATCAGGTTTGATTTTATCACTTGAATAATGGTGATGAATTCCATTTGAAAACCAAACTCTTTTAAGATAAATCTCAAAATTTCCCCAGTCTTCAGTCGTTTTATCACCCTTGTAATTTTGATAAATATGCTCTAATGCAGTTCTAATCTTTAGATTGCTCTTATAATGTTGATCCCACATAATATCGCGCCCCGAAGTTCCAGCCTGTGTAAGGTAGTAAACTAGTTTCTGCTCTTTTAAAGTAAGATCCTCCCATCCAGGAATTTGATATCGTAATACTTTAATGTCGGCAAACTGTTCCACAAGATAATCAAAAGTCTCATTCTGTGCTGTTTTTACTGCCGCTGTCTCCACCTTTCGTGAAGTACAAGCAACAGAAACTGCTAGAGTTATAAAAACAACTGCGGTTTTAAATAATTTCATTATTATTGATTTTTAGAAGTTTAATAAATTATAATTCCTCAAATATACATATTCTTTAAATAAAATATAAAAATCAGTACTTATAATGCTTCTACTACCAAACAGGAAAATAGGACATTTTAAGAACTATTTCCATAAATTCTTATACTAGTAGTAGTACTATTGCACTAAGAATCATTTAGATATCATAATGCCTTTACAATTATAAAATAACTGCAGAGAAAAAGTCCTTCTACACTAATAGAACAGCTTTTTTATCTTTTTTTTATGATTCGTCTTACATATAAATAAAAATTCTAACTTTACAACTGAAAACAATTAATCTATTATGCGGATTTTAAAATATATTTTTCTTTTACTATTACTTAGTATAGTAGCTTTGTCCATTTTTATTGCCACTCAAAAAGGCAATTTTACTATCGAAAGAAGCAAAGTTATCAATTCACCAAAATCAGCTGTGTTTAACTACGTGAATGATTACAGAAATTGGGCTGACTTTGGTTCTTGGACAACAGAAGATCCTGAAATAAAAATACAATATCCCGCAACAACTGTTGGTAAAGGAGCATCCTATTCTTGGGAAGGGAAAGATGGAAACGGTGAAATGCGTACTCTATTTGTTAAAGAAAATGACAGCATCTCTCAAAAAATGAATTTGAACGAAACAACTTCATCCGTTTTTTGGAGCTTTAAAGATACAGTTGGTGGCACAAAGGTTACATGGAAAACTACTGGAGAGATGAGTTTTCTTTTTAAAGTCTACACTGCTTTAAATGGTGGAGTTGACAAGGTTATTGGAACAATGTATGAAAAAAGTTTAGCAAATTTAGATAAAGCTCTTGATTATGAAATAAATACCTTTTCGGTAAAAGTAAACGGACTAGTAAAAAAACCTCAAATCTTTTACTTAGGTCAAACTTTTACAAGCGAGCTATCTAAAATCAATAAGAACACTAAGATAGTCATTCCTACTATTGTTGCTTTCTGTGAGCAAAATGATATTCCTATCAACGGAAAACCATTTGTAATCTATCATACCTACGATACTGCAAAAGGATTAGCAAAAATTTCAATCTGTGTACCTATAAATAAGGAAATATTCATTAGCGCAGGAAGTGATATCGTTTCTGGAAAACTGGAAGCTTCTGAAGGTGTAAAAACAAGTTTAACAGGAGACTATTCACATATCAAAGACGGATATGAAAAGGCACTGACATTTCTTAATAAAAACCAACTGACTCAAGATCCGCTAATTTCACATATAGAGATCTATGCGACTGGTAAAAACGAAGTAAAAGACCCTTCTAAATGGGTTACTGAAGTTTACATTCCAATAGTACCGAAAATTATACCGGTAAAAACATACCCTAAGACTCCGGTCAAAACAACCGCTGTCTCACCAGAAGTTATACCAGCAAGTCCAATTGCTCCCGCAAAAATCATTAAGCCTGCAGCAAAACCTGCTGAGCAAAAAAAACTACCTGCACAAAAAGCGACGGAGGAAGAACCTTCTGAATTTTAATTTATTTTCAATTTAAGATTAAACCTATTTCATAAATTCCTATCTAACTATATAAAATACAACTTTGGAGGAAGAAGAGGAATTTATACAACAGTTATTGGCCCCAAAAACGCAGAATGAGGCGTTTCAAAAACTCTTGTTAACCTATCAAAAACCATTGTACAACCACATTCGGAACATCATTTTAAATCATGATGACACCGATGATGTGTTGCAAAATACTTTTATTAAAGTCTTTCAAAATTTAAAAAATTTTAAAGGAGAAAGTAAATTGTTTTCTTGGATGTACCGCATTGCCACAAACGAAGCCCTCAGTTTTTTAAGTCAAAAAGCTAAAAAAGGAGGAATCTCATCTGAAACATTGCAAAATAAAACTATCGACAATCTTAAATCCGATAGCTATTTTGATGGAAATGAAATCCAAATCAAATTACAAAAAGCAATTGTTACTCTTCCAGAAAAACAGCAGTTGGTTTTTAAAATGAAATATTTTGAAGAGTTAAAATATGAAGAAATCTCAGAGATATTAGGCACTTCAGTGGGTGCATTGAAAGCTTCCTACCATCATGCCGTAAAAAAAATAGAAGCATTTGTTACCTCAAATTAAACCTTTTGTCTAAAATTAAGTCCTATATACGTTATGAAAGCATTTAAATTAGAAAACGAGCCGAAAATAGAGTCTGGATATAAAACTCCAGAGCATTACTTTGAAAATTTTTCAGAACAGCTAATGCATAAATTACCAAAAAAAGAAACAAAGGTAATTTCTCTTTTTCAAAAAAATAAAAAGATTCTTATGATGGTTGCCGCTGTTTTAGTTATAGCATTACTTGTACCGGTATTTTACACTAGTACTGTAAACGTAAATAACAATGAAATAGACACAGCTACTTTAGAAAATTATCTAAGTTACCAATCCAATATAAATCAATATGATCTTATTAACGATTTGGAGGTTGATGAAATTGATAATATCCATACAAACGTCGCTTTAGAAGATGCTACTATTGAAGACATCTTGGTCAGTAACGCTAATTTAGAGCATCTTATAATAGAATAAATCTTGTGAAAAAGTATAATATAAAATTAGAAAAAATGAACATCAAAAAAATCATCCCGATACTTTTGCTATTGACTTCCTTTAGTTTCTATGCACAAACTGGCGGAATTAAAGATAAAAAAGATCAAATTAAAGCATTAAAAGCGGCTTTTTTAACCACTGAATTAGACCTAACAACGCGTGAAGCCCAAAAATTCTGGCCTATCTACAATACATATGATGATAAACAGTTTGAGATAAGATATCAAAAAATGAGTGCCTTAAAAACCCGAATGAATGATAGTGCCTTAGATGAAATGAGTGAAAAAGAGGCAATTGCCTTTCTTGCAGAAATGGAAAGTGCTGATGAGGAATTATTTTTATTACGTAAAAAATTAAATAAGAGCCTTAAAGAAGTTATCCCTGCAGTAAAAATTATAAAACTTAGAAAATCTGAAGAAGGTTTCAACAGAAAATTATTGCACCAATATAGAAGTTCAAGAAAATAATTTCTATCAATTAAAAAAAACTATACCCCTATTCCATGTCTTCTCGCATAGAGTAGGGTTTTATTTTTGAAAACGAATCCGAATCATTTTATTTTTACCGGCAGCAATTGCGGTATGATTGTTTATAAATCGAATAGTAAACAAACTCGGATCAGAAGCCAGTTGTTTCCATGTATTCCCGCTATCATAGGAGTAATAAATTCCTGATGCACCCACACTAACTAATGATTTTCCATTACTATGCGGAATATATTGCACACAAGAGGCATACCCAAAACCTTGGTTTTCTGCTACGAGTTCCCATGTTTTACCTCCATCGATAGTTCTAGCTTTGTTTTGAAAATTCTGATTCGGAGCTTCATAATCACCTCCGGCTATAAATCCTCTATTGGCATCATAAAAATCGGCAGTAAAAATTCCCGCCATAGCCTTTCCTTGTACGATTGGAGAATCATATACTTTCCAACTATTTCCCTTATTACCTGAATAGAATACTCTGGCTTTTTTACCACCAGAAACAATCCAGGTTTTATTTCCCTTTATAACTATATTTGTATTGCTGGCAGCAAAAGCAGCCTCACCATCAGCAATTTGGGGCAATTGATCTGCAGGGATTTTACTCCATGTATTTCCTCCATCTCTTGTAGTGATAATCGAAAGAGCATTATCTATTGGATCCCCCATTGCAATTCCTTCATTTTTATTCCAAAATTTCATACTGTCGTAAAAAACCTTTGGATTATTTTCCTGATATACTAAAGTCGTTTTTAAACCCGTCTTAGAAGCTTTATAAAGCAAAGCTGGATTAGCAACACTCAATAAAAATATGTTTTTTGTTGTTTGAGCAATGCTTCTAAATTCTAATTTTAAAGTATCCTTCGTTATTTTGCTTTCTATTTTTTCGTTGATAACCAAATCATAAAAACCAAATCTTGAATTATTCGCTCCCTACCATATCTTATTCCCATCAACGCTAATTGCTCTGATACTGATATTATCTTGAAAAAGCGTGTCTATACTTACTGTTTTAAAAACGGTCTTATCAGGACTTAAATCTTTATATCCTGCAGTTTTACACGAAGTTAAAAAAGTAACAGCTAGTACAATCAAAAAAACATTTCTCATTTCAATCCTTTTATTTAAAGCTAATTTACGATTTAATGTAGTAATACGAAACGCTTTTAAAATTTATTGGCACAGTAATTGGATATTCTACTATTGTTAAACATAAATACACTTACTATGAAAACTAAACTACTATTATTAAGCCTACTCACATCTGTTTTTATAGTGCAAGCACAAGATAGAAATAGGATCAGTACAATGAACAATGAAATTAGCGATAATTTAGACTTGAGAGCCGTTGCTGATATTTTTGGAGATTCAAGAGATCTTCAAGAATTTGAAAGACAACTAAATGACCCATCACTTCAAATATCAAATTTAGATTTAAACAACGATGACGAAGTAGATTATTTACGGGTTATAGAAACCGTCGATAATAGAACCCATGTTGTTATAATACAATCTGTTCTTGATCGTGATGTTTACCAAGACGTCGCAACAATCGAAATAGAAAAAGATAGATACAATACCGTTCATCTACAAGTTGTAGGTAATGAATACATGTATGGGCCAAACTATATTTACGAACCTGTATATTACAGAACACCGGTTATTTATGCTTCTTTCTGGTCATATAATTATAGACCTTATGTTTCAAACTGGTATTGGAATTCCTACCCCTCATATTACTATGCTTGGAACCCGTTCCCAGTATTCAGATATAGAAATAACATCCAAGTTAGCTTGAATATTAACAATAACTATAATTACGTCAACAACAGACGAAGCAATCAAGCAGTAGTACTTTACAATTCAAGACGCTCAAATGGGTATGAAAGACAGCATCCTAATAATAATTTCTCAAGAAGAAACTCGAACGTTTCAAATCGTCATGAATTAGAACAAAGAAGAGATACTCGAAATGTAGCGTCCAGAAGCGAAGTAGGTTATTCTCAAAACAGAAATCAATCACCAAGAGCGACTGAATCTCGAAGAAATACAAATCAAAGAGACTATTCTCAAAACAGAGGTACTACTTCAAGAGAATCTACTCCGGAAAGATCAACAAATCAGAGAGATTATTCTCAAAACAGAAGTGCGACTTCAAGAGAAAATACCTCACAAAGAACTGGACCAGAAAGAGAAAATACGAAAAACAGATCAAATACTTCAAGAGAAAATGCCCCACAAAGAACTCAAACGCAGAGAGACAATTCTCAGAACAGAAATAATTCTTCTAGAGAATCTGCTACAGAAAGAACTAATGCGCAAAGAAGCGACACTCAAAACAGAGTTAATCAATCTAGAGAAAGTGCACCACAAAGAACTGAAACGCAAAGAGACTATTCTCAAAACAGAGCAAACACTTCTAGAGAAAGTGCTCCACAAAGAACTCAAACTCAAAGAGGAGATTCTCAAAAGAGTGCTCCACAGCGAACCGAATCAAGAGGAGAAGGTTCTTCCCGAGGAAACAATAGACGATCTTAAAAACAGTGAAATAATATGATTTTAAACACGCTCAACTGAGCGTGTTTTTTTTTTGTCTTTTTCTAAATAAACAGGCCTTTTATATTTAAAAAGAGTAAATTTGACACGTTTTTTAAAAGTACTACATGAGCGCATCGCATAAAAACCTACATTCCAAATTATCATTAGGCGGATTATTGATTACATTGGGAATAATATATGGTGACATTGGAACATCCCCACTATATGTAATGAAAGCCATTCTTGGCGAAAATATTATTGATGCCGATATTGTTTTAGGAGGAATTTCAGCAGTATTTTGGACTCTTACCTTACAGACTACCATAAAATATGTGATCATTACTTTAAGCGCAGATAACCACGGTGAAGGTGGAATCTTTGCTTTGTATGCCTTGGTAAAAAAAACAAAAATTAAGTGGTTAATCGTGCCCGCCATTATTGGTGGTAGCGCATTGCTTGCAGACGGTATAATCACCCCTCCTATTTCCGTTTCCTCTGCGGTGGAAGGAATTAAAACCTATTACCCTCAAATAAATACAATACCTATCGTTATAGGCATTTTGTTTGTGCTATTTAGCATCCAACAATTCGGGACAAAATTAGTCGGCAAGTTTTTTGCGCCCATGATGCTTATCTGGTTTAGTATGCTTGCTGTCCTTGGTTTAATACAAATCACAAAGCACCCTGAAGTTTTTAAAGCATTTAACCCCTATTACGCCTATCATTTATTATCGATACATCCCGACGGTTTTTTCGTTTTAGGTCTTGTATTCCTATGTACGACAGGTGCCGAAGCATTGTACTCCGACATGGGACACTGTGGAAGAAAAAATATTCGAATCAGTTGGATTTTTGTAAAAACTACTCTAGTGTTAAATTATTTTGGGCAAGGCGCCTATTTAATCCATCACGAAGGAGAAACTTTGACTAGCTTAGGAGGGCCAAATGGTAATCCGTTTTATCTGATTATGGCGGATTGGTTTCAACCTATAGGTATTGTAATCGCAACACTTGCTGCCGTTATAGCCTCTCAGGCGCTTATTAGCGGTTCATTTACATTAATAAATGAAGCAATGCGCTTAAATTTCTGGCCAAAAGCAAAAATAAAATACCCCACAGAACTTAAAGGGCAATTGTACATTCCATCTATAAACTGGTTGTTGTTTTTTGGGTGTGTTGGTATAGTTTTGCATTTTGAGGAATCTGCCAACATGGAACATGCTTACGGTCTGGCCATAATTCTATGCATGATAATGACCACTATATTACTTAACTTTTATTTAATTATGAAAAGAGTAAAGTTATATTTTATTGTTCCTTTGATAACCGTTTATCTTTTGATTGAATTCAGTTTTCTAGCGGCTAATATTACAAAATTTGCTGACGGAGGTTATGTTACATTGATTATTGCTTTAATGCTAATCTCAATAATGACCACTTGGTATCTAGCCAAAAAAATAAGTAAGAACTACACTAAAATAGTTAAGATTGCTGATTATCAAAAAGTCTTAATGGAGCTTAGCGCCGACTTATCAATTCCAAAATATGCGACACACTTAGTTTACATGACTAATGCTAACCGTGTTGATGAAATTGAGGAAAAAGTAATGTACTCTATTTTACAAAAAAGACCGAAAAGAGCCGATATATACTGGTTTGTACATGTTAACATTTTAAGCGAACCTTATAAAACAGAATATAAAGTAACTGAAATCCTTAAAGATGATTTGTACCGCGTAGATTTTAATCTAGGATTTAGAGAGCCTACTAAAATCAACTTAATGTTTAAGGAGGTAATTAAGGATATGGTTAAAAAAGGAGAAGTCGATATTACAAGTAGATATGAATCTTTGAATAAAAATAATATCATTGGTGACTTTAAATTTGTACTATCCGAAAAATTCCTTTCAAACGATAGTGACATGAGATGGGACGAAAAAATTGTAATGAATTCCTATTTCTTAATCAAAAAACTAAGCTTATCAGAAGAAAGTGCCTTTGGACTTGATAGTAGCTCTGTCAAAATAGAGAAATTCCCGATGGTATTACATGCACCCGAAAACATAGGATTAACCCGAATTAAATAGTTCGGTTTACAATAAATTAAGAAAAACACTGTGTTATTGCAGTGTTTTTTTTTGATAATGAAAATATAAAACAACATTCATTATTTAAAATTTAAGTTTCGACCAATTAATAGTACCTTTGCACCTCAATTATTTAAAATGAGATTACACAGAAATTTAGTTTATACCACCATTGATTCCCTAAATGCAATATTTAACGAAGGGGAATATGCAGATAAAGTGGTTGCAAGAGCCTTAAAGAAAGACAAACGTTGGGGAAGCTCTGATAGAAAATTTGTTGCCGAAACCATCTACGAAGTAGTACGATGGAAAAGATTATATGCTGAAATTGCAGAGGTAAAGGCACCTTTCGATAGAGATAATATTTGGAGAATGTTTGCGGTATGGGCGGTTTTAAGAGGCTATCCTATTCCAGACTGGCGCCAATTAGAGGGAACTCCGGAAAGAAAAATAAAAGGACGCTTTGATGAATTATCAAAAGTAAGAGCATTAAAAGAATCTATTCCAGACTGGATGGATGAGATGGGCGTAAAAGAATTAGGAGAAAAGGTATGGGCTACAGAAATAACTGCTCAAAACCAACCCGCAAAAGTAGTTCTTAGAGTAAACACACTTAAAACTACCAAAGAGGTTTTAAGAGCGATCCTTATGGATTTAAACATCGAAACAGATTATTTAAAAAATCAGCCCGATGCTTTAGTTTTAAAAGAAAGAGCTAATGTCTTTATGACTGATGCTTTTAAACAAGGCTTTTTTGAAGTTCAAGATGCCAATTCACAACTAGTTGCTGCTTTTCTTGATGTTAAGCCAGGAATGCGCGTAGTGGATACTTGTGCAGGTGCAGGTGGTAAAACATTGCATATTGCAGCTTTGATGGAAAACAAAGGGCAGTTAATTGCTATGGATTTATACGAAAGTAAATTAAAGCAATTAAAAATAAGAGCTAAAAGAGACGGAGCATTCAACATTGAATACCGCATTATTGATACTACAAAAGTGATCAAGAAATTGCATCAGAAAGCAGATCGCGTTCTTATTGATGCGCCATGTAGTGGTTTAGGAGTTCTTAAAAGAAACCCTGATGCTAAATGGAAATTGCAGCCTGAGTTTATCGATAATATTCGCAAAATACAAGCAGAAGTTTTAGAAAGTTATTCTAAAATTGTAAAACCAGGTGGAAAATTAGTTTATGCTACTTGTTCTATATTACCTTCTGAAAATCAAGAGCAAGTTGCTCGTTTTTTAACAACAGATATCGGAAAAGAATTTAACTTTATTAAAGATCAAAAAATTCTAGCTGCTGAGTCTGGTTTTGATGGATTTTATATGGCGCTTCTAGAAAGAAAAGAAGAAGCAGTAAAACCAAAAGAAGCTAAAGAAGCAAAAAAAGATACTAAAGAAATAAAGGAAGAAGTAAAAGAATAACATTTACTTCCGCCTTAATACGACAAAAAATGCCTTCACTACGAAGGCATTTTTTTATTAACAGAATAATTATCTAAAATAAAAATCCACTAAATAGTAAATTACTATTTAGTGGATTTTATGTTTGAAAAATAAACTAATCTATTTTCTTAATTCTATTCTCTGCCTTAATCGTTCATAGAGATTAAAAACTCTTCATTATTTTTAGTTTGTCTAAAACGATCGTTTATAAAACTCATGGCTTCGACAGGATTCATATCTGATAGGTATTTTCTCATGATCCACATTCTTTGTAATGTTTTTTGATCTAATAATAAATCATCACGTCTTGTACTAGAAGATGTCAAGTCAATTGCAGGGAAAATACGTTTATTAGCAATTTTTCTATCCAATTGTAATTCCATATTACCAGTACCTTTGAATTCTTCAAAGATCACTTCATCCATTTTAGATCCAGTTTCCGTCAATGCAGTTGCAATAATACTCAAAGACCCACCATTTTCCACATTACGAGCAGCTCCAAAGAAGCGTTTTGGTTTTTGTAGCGCATTAGCATCTACTCCCCCACTCAATACTTTACCTGATGCCGGTTGAACCGTATTATATGCTCTAGCCAATCTCGTAATAGAATCTAGAAGAATCACTACATCATGCCCACATTCTACTAATCGCTTTGCCTTTTCAAGCACGATATTAGCAATTTTAACGTGTTCTTGAGGCTCTCTGTCAAAAGTAGAAGCAATCACTTCACCACGCACACTACGTTGCATATCTGTAACCTCTTCTGGACGTTCGTCAATCAATAAAACAATAAGATAAACTTCAGGATGGTTAGCAGCAATTGCGTTTGCAATTTCTTTCAGCAACATGGTTTTACCCGTTTTTGGCTGAGCGACAATCATACCACGCTGTCCTTTTCCTATAGGAGAAAACAAATCAATAATTCGAGTTGAAATTGTACTTTGTCTCGCCGCTAAATTAAATTTTTCTGAAGGAAAAACAGGTGTTAAATGTTCGAATGAAACTCTATCACGAACAACCTGCGGGTCATGTCCGTTTATTTTTAACACTTTTACTAAAGGGAAGAACTTCTCGCCTTCTTTAGGAGGACGCACCACACCTTTTACAGTATCTCCGGTTTTAAGTCCGAATAGTCTGATTTGAGAAGTTGATAAATAAATATCATCTGGTGAAGCGAGGTAATTATAATCTGAAGAGCGCAAGAAACCATAGCCATCAGGCATCATTTCAAGAACACCTTCACTTTCTATTATTCCATCAAATTCAAAATCAGAATCTCTAAAGTTACTTTTCTTACTTTTAAAATTCGGGTTTTGATTTTGTTTATTTAATTGATTTGGATTTACTTTTTTTGCAGGAGCAGCAACTTCTGGAACTTCAGTAGGTTCAGTAGCGACAACCTCTTCCGTTTCTTTATTTAATTCTTTTGCCTCTTCTTTATCCTTTTTTAAAGCAACTTTCTTTTCGTATGCTGATTTATTAAACTTAATAATCTTACCTACTTTTTTTTCTGGCACTGAAGATTCTTTTACTGACTCAGCTTCATTAACAGCTTCTACTTGAGAAAGTACTTCTGCAGGAACATCTATAGTCGCCTGAAGATCTGTATCGACTGTAGCATCTTCTTTAGTAGTAGGAGTTATTTTTGCTTTTTGAATGGCCACTTTTTTAACAGGAACGATACGCGCTCTTTTAGGCTTATCGTCCTCCGCAATGGATTCTGATTTTAAATCTAAAGTTGGCTCAACTTTAGTCGTTTGATGTTCTAAAATGTGACCTATCAGGGTCTCTTTTTTAACACCGTTAAACTTTATGGTTTTAGCTGCTTTAGCTATAGCTTGAAGCTCAGAAAGCTTCATTTCTTTTAATGCAGAAATATCAAACATGAATGTTCTATTAGTTTAATTAATTTGGATAATACTAAAAAGATAGGTAGTAATTATTTATCTTGAACTGACCGCAGTATGAAGTGCTTACGGTACTGTTATGCAATAATACGAATAAAATTTAATGATACAATAGTATTTTAAAAAAAGAAAATATATTTTTGTACAACAAATTAAAAAAAATGATACAAAGAATTCAAACGATATATTTATTTCTTGCTTTTGTCGTGACAGGAATATTGCCTTTTTTATTTCCACTATGGACAATGAATGATGGAAGGGAATATTTTTTTGTGCAAAATCAGATTTATGTTATACTTTTGGGTTTAACCACGACACTTTCAATAGTGAGTGTTGTTTCCTATAAAAAAAGACAAAATCAATTTGTAATTGGCAGATTGAATATAATTTTAAATTTAATTTTATTGGGATTATTTGTATATCGTTCACTAAACATATCTGGAGAATCAGTTCTTGTTTCTGAGAAAGGTATTGGGATGTTTCTACCTATTGTCGCTATCGTATTATTAGTATTAGCTAATAAGGCCATCAAGAAGGATGAAGATCTTGTAAAATCTGTGGATAGATTGAGATAAACCCATAACATTAGTTTATTAGTGCGAAGAAAACCCGAATTAATTTTCGGGTTTTTTTGTGCTTATTAATGAGAATAACGCAACAAATAAAACTTTTTAAACATATTATTGTCGTTTTTTTTCATATTTTTGATCCATCTCTATATAATATGACAAATAAGATACGAATACACCTTGCAGATGATCATCAAGTACTAATAGACGGTATGCGTACACTATTAAATACGATTTCTAATTTTGAAGTAATCGGCTTTTCTCTGGATGGCAGCATGCTATATGATGATTTAACAAACAATAAAGCTGACATTCTTATTCTTGACATTAGCATGCCAAAAAAAGACGGCATACAGGTAATTAAAGAGTTTTCTAAAAAAGGATATCCTTGTAAAGTGATTATCCTATCTAGTTATGACGACTTAAAGATTATCCAAGAACTCATGAAATTAGGAGTAAGCGGTTATTTAACCAAACAATGTGCTGGAGAAAATATCGTAGAAGCGATACAAGCAGTTATAAATGGAGAAGAATATTTCTGCAATACTGTGAGAGAGAAAATATTTAACTCAGCAACCAAAGACAATTCAAAATTAAATAAGCAAAATCCAGTAGCAGATTCCGTCTTGACTGGAAGAGAAGTTGAAATCATCACTTTGATTGCTCTAGAGCATAGTGGGAAGGAGATTAGTGAAAAATTATTTATTAGCACTAACACCGTTGAAACTCACCGTAAAAACATAATGAAGAAGCTAAAAGCAAAAAACACCATCAGCTTGGTCAAATTTGCTATTAAAAACAAATTGATTAAATGATAGATCGGTCTAAAAAAAAAACCCTACACAATAATAAATCGTTCCTCCTCATTCACTTTTAACAATGAATAGGACATACAAAATACTACCCTTCTATCTATGTTAAAAATCCGATTATTGTTTTTGTTATCACTTTTATGTCTTTCTTGTTCTCCTTTATTTTCTCAAAAAAAAATTCCATCAATAGAAGAAATTACAGCGCTAACAAATGAAGCTACCACGCTGATGCACGCTGGGAAATTTGAAAGATCTTTAATAAAATCAAGAAAAGCTTTAAAATTTGCCATCATTATTAAAGACGATAATAGTATTGCCACTTCTTATAATACTATTGCAGCAAATTTTGATGAACTGAGTGAATATGACAAAGCTTTTTTCTATTACCAAAAAGGACTCGTCTATGCAGACAAAACTAATAACAGTGAATTAAAAAATTGGCTTTACAACAACTTAGGAAACATCTATTGTTTTGATAAAAAAGAATACAAAAAAGGCATCTATTATTATAAAAAGTCACTTGATTATAGCGGAAAAATTGGCGATTCAGTCCAAATAGTTTTTACAAACCTGAATATTACGTGGGCCTATTTTGATATTGGAGATTTTAACTCAGGGGAATCACATCTAAAGTTGATTAATAAATACCATTCAAAATTTGGTGACGAATCAACAATTGTAGCCTTAAACATGCTGAATGGAATGTATTATGGTTACAAAAACGAAACTAAAAAAGCAACTACATTCTTTGAAAAAGCTCTTCTACTAGGCAATGAAGGGAATGAAAAATCAGACTTATCATTTGCACATCAAGAATATTCTAAGTTTTTATTAAAAAATGGTGACTTTGAAAAAGCATATCAGAATCTAGCATCTTACAATACAATCACGGCTTCCCTAAATTATGAAGAGAAGCTAAAAAAAATCAATGTTGCAGGAATAAATCTCGAATTAGATGAGTATAAAAGAGAGATCGATAATATCGAAATAAAATACAAAACGAAGCAAGAGTATCTGATAGAAAAACAGACCAAAAACAAACAAATAAGCATTATAATTATCTCTATACTGCTATTTGCAATTATTCTTTTCTACTTTTTCTTTCAAAACACAAAACTGAAACAAAAAAATAAACTCAACGACATCCAGAGTCAAATTCAGGAAAACATGATCACCGCATCCATCAACGGTCAAGAACTAGAACGAAAAAAAATAGCCAATTTTCTGCATGACAACATAAGTGCTTTGCTTTCATCGGCTGGCTTACATTTAAGCGTATTTACTTCTAAAAACAATATCGAGTCAGAAGAAATAGTAAAAACGAAAGCCATTTTAAAAGAAGCTCATGATAAGGTACGCGATTTATCACATGAACTTTTGCCTTCATTATTAGCGCGTTTCGGATTGTTCTATGCACTTAATGATTTGTGCGAGAAAAACTCAAATTCCAATATTCAGTTTGAATATTCTAGTACTATAGATGAAAAGACACGTTACAATGATGAATTTGAAATGAAAATGTACTTTATAATTACGGAGCTACTCAATAATATCAATAAACACAGTGGTGCAAACAACGCAACACTAAACTTACAAGAAATAAATAACACACTAATAATCCATGTATGGGACAATGGAAAAGGCTTTGACACCAATGAATACAATACCATTCAAGGTTTTGGACTAAATCAAATTCATGCCAGAATAAACAATATGAAAGGCGAAGTAGTTGTAGAGTCCACGCTAAACGCTGAAACGTCGATACATATAAAAGTACCTATTTTACATACTTTATAGTTATACCCTCTTTTCAATTTCAATAATTTCCAAGTCTTTTATTTTATCCCCCTCAATCACAAAACGTAGCATGGTGCGTACTTGATGAAACCCACTTTTCCCACAAGCACCTGGATTCATATGCAGCAAATTGTTTTTCTTGTCAAACATAACCTTCAGAATGTGTGAATGCCCACAAATAAATAATTTAGGAGGATTAGCTACCATCTCCGTTTTAATAGCAGGATTATATTTTCCCGGGTAACCACCAATATGTGTGATCCAAACATCTACCCCTTCACACATAAAACGATTGTGCAGCGGAAATTCCAAACGTGCTTTCGCATCATCAATATTTCCATAAACCGCCCGCAACGGCTTTAGTTTTTTCAACGTATCCGTTACAACTAAATCCCCAATATCTCCGGCATGCCAAACTTCGTCAGCCTGAGCAACATATTTCAATATCGTTTCGTCAATGTGACTGTGTGTATCAGAAAGCAAAAGAATTTTTTTACTCAAAATTTTATGTTTTTTACAGGTGTTTGTGGAATTCGAAATTTATTTTTCTGGAGCTAATCCAGCTATCCGCTACTATCTTTTTATTTTTTGAAAGAAAAAAAATAAAAAGGATAACGCTTCTATCTGGGCTAGAAATTCCAGTAAAATTAGACATTCCTATTCCAAATAAAAAATAAGTTTCAACTCAAAAACATTCTGACTTTGCCTCTACTTGAAAAAAATTAAATAAGTATCTTTGCTTCTTTAAATATGTAAACACGATTTCCTTCGGCGCAATATGATTCTGAAGTACAGTAGGGAAATCTGAAAGATCAAATGAGGTATTTTATAAAATTAGCATATAACGGAACTCTTTACCACGGCTGGCAATACCAACCGAACGCCTCGTCAGTTCAAGAAACACTGAACAAGGCAGTTTCTACTATACTCAACTCAGAAATCAGTATTATGGGAGCTGGACGGACAGATACCGGAGTCCATGCAAAGGAAATGTATGCTCATTTTGATTTTGAAACCTCTTTTGATATTCCGAGTTTAGTCCATAAACTCAATTCTTTTTTACCAAAAGATATCGCAGTTTATGATATTATTGCAGTTACAGATGAAGCCCATGCTCGTTTTGATGCCTTAAAGAGAACCTATGAATACCATATTAACACTTTTAAGGATCCATTCTTGCAAGAGCAAAGTTGGTACTTTCACCATAAATTAGATGTTGAGTTGATGAATAAAGCAGCAGAAATATTGTTTAATCACATCGATTTTCAATGTTTTTCGAAGGTAAACACAGACGTAAACACCTTTGATTGCACGATTTTTGAAGCTAACTGGAAACAAAATAAGAACCAACTTGTATTTACGATTTCGGCCAATCGTTTTTTGAGAAATATGGTTCGTTCCATTGTGGGAACACTTGTAAATGTTGGGTTGCATAAGATTACAATTGATGATTTTAATACCATCATACTAAATAAAAATAGAGAAAAAGCTGGGTTTTCAGTACCGGCACATGGTTTGTATCTGACTGAAATAGAATACGATTATTTATAATATAAATGGAGTTGAAAAACCATTTGTAAATTAGGAACACTAAATACGCTAGCCCTGATAGCAATGAAAATCCTTAATGTTTTTTCTTTAAAAACATTAAGATTGAAATGAATAGCAGGAATAGCTTCAAATAAAAACTGAAATAAATTCAGCTTAAAAAAAATGAAAGCAAAAGCATTCGACACCCGATTATTCAAAAGAATATTACAATATACCAAACCGTATCAATGGCGTTTTAACGGCGTAATTGTGTTTGCCATTTCCTTATCAGTATTTGCTGCCTTACGCCCGTATTTACTGAAACAAACCGTAGATGGATACATTCAAACCGAGGATGCCAAAGGTCTATTATACTACATTACCTTGATGGGTATTGTGTTATTATGCGAAGTTTTCTCCCAATTTTACTTTGTTTTTTGGGCAAACTGGCTAGGTCAGGATATCGTTAAAGACATTCGAATTAAATTATTCAAACACATATTAAGTTTCAGAATGAAATACTTTGATTTGGTACCAGTAGGTCAACTGGTAACTCGATCTGTATCTGATATTGAATCAATTGCACGAATTTTTAGTCAGGGATTATTTATGATTATCAGTGACTTAATGAAAATGGTAGTCGTTCTGATTTTTATGTTCTACATGAACTGGAAACTAACTTGGATTGTGATTGTTGCGATGCCTGTTTTAGTATTTATCACTAGAATATTTCAACGCAAGATGCAAGTGGCTTTTGAGGATGTGCGAAACCAAATTTCAAACATGAATTCCTTCGTACAGGAACGTGTGACGGGAATGAAGATTGTACAACTGTTCAACAGGGAAGAAATTGAAGCAGACAAATTTAAAGAAATCAATGACAAACACAAAAAAGCGTGGATAAAAACAATCCTTTATAACTCCATTTTCTTTCCAATTGCCGATATTATTTCGTCGTTAACCCTTGGTTTTATTATATTTTACGGTGGAATCAAGATTCTAAACGGTGATAATTTCACCACTTTTGGAGATTTATTTTCGTACACGATGTTTATTGGCATGTTATTTAACCCTTTGCGCCAGATTGCTGATAAATTCAATGAGATGCAACTGGGAATGATTGCTGCCAATCGTGTTTTTGCCATTATCGATACCGAGGATCAAATTCAGGATACAGGAACTGTTGAAGCACCAGTTTTCCTTGGAAACATTTATTTCAAAGACGTTCATTTCAGCTACATCCCTGATGAAGAGGTAATAAAGGGAATTGATTTAAATGTCAAAGCGGGAGAAACAGTTGCTATTGTAGGCTCTACAGGTGCTGGAAAATCGACTATTATCAATTTGTTAAATCGTTTTTATGAAATCAACAGCGGTACCATTTGCATCGATAATGAAAATATTGAAAACTACACTTTAGGTTCACTGCGTAAGCAAATTGCGGTAGTACTGCAAGATGTATTCCTATTTGCTGACACTATTTTCAACAACATAACGTTGAACAATCCTGAAATTACAAGAGAAGATGTTTTGGCTGCGGCCAAAGAAATCGGTGTGCATGACTTTATCATGAGTTTGCCTGACAATTATAACTTTGATGTAAAAGAACGCGGTGTGATGTTGTCTTCTGGACAACGTCAATTGATTGCTTTCTTAAGAGCTTATGTGAGTAACCCAAGTATTCTTATTCTGGATGAAGCGACTTCTTCGATTGATACCTATTCTGAAGAATTGATTCAACGTGCTACCGAAACCATTACAACTGGAAGAACTTCGATTGTGATTGCCCACAGACTGGCAACGATTATCAATGCTGATAAAATTGTGGTCATGGACAAAGGATTGATTGTAGAACAAGGAACGCATCACGAATTAATCAATAAAGAAAACGGTTACTATAAGAACCTATATGATTCTCAATTCTCTGTTGCTAATTAATTTTATTAACCGCGAAGAACACAAAGATGTCGCAAAGGCTCCATTTTTGTCTTCTCTAAATATTGAGAATAAACTATGCTTCACCCCTTCCGTCGAACTTTTATAATTTCAAACAGAAAGAGACTTTATCTCTTTATTGATTAAGCAACTTTTGCGTTTAAATAAGGTTGCTATTTAATGACATGAAGAATGAGATGACTTTAAAACGATATAAGCCATCTATGTTTCTCTGTGTTTTTACAAAGAAAATCTAACCACATATATCGTGGATGAAACCAATCTTTTTAACACATAGGCCGTTATTATTATTCCTATATTGATTAGGAAGGAAAATTTCTAAAACTTATATGACTTCTAGGTTTTTATGTTTTCTAACGTCATTAAAGCTAAATTCATCATTTTTACGCAGCTTCACCCCCTCTTTTACCCCACTACCCTTCCTTCAAACCCACTACTAAACCTCTCTTTTTCAATCTTTAAAACTTTGTTACTCCTAATGTTTCCAAAAACAGAATAAATCCTTAAATTCGCCAAATCAATTAATTTAGAAAAACTTGTAAAATGAAATACGATATCATTGTTTTAGGAAGTGGGCCAGGCGGATATGTTACTGCCATTAGAGCATCGCAATTAGGCTTTAAAGTAGCCGTAATTGAAAAAGAAAGCTTAGGTGGTGTTTGTTTGAACTGGGGTTGTATCCCAACCAAAGCATTACTAAAATCAGCTCAGGTTTTTGATTATCTAAAACATGCTTCTGATTATGGATTGACAGTTTCATCATTTGACAAAGATTTCCCTGCCGTAGTACAACGCAGTAGAACTGTTGCTTCAGACATGAGCAAAGGAGTTCAATTCTTGATGAAAAAAAATAAAATCGACGTAATTAATGGTTTTGGAAAACTAAAACCAGGTAAAAAAGTTGATGTTACTGATAAAGACAATAAAGTTACAGAATATAGCGCAGATCATATTATCATTGCTACCGGAGCTCGCTCTCGTGAGTTGCCAAGCTTGCCACAAGATGGCGTAAAAGTGATAGGTTACCGTCAAGCAATGACTTTAACTACCCAACCAAAATCGATGATTATAGTTGGTTCTGGAGCAATTGGAGTAGAATTTGCACATTTTTACAATTCAATGGGTACTGATGTAACTATTGTTGAATTCATGCCTAATATTGTTCCTGTTGAAGATGAAGACATCTCAAAACAAATGGAACGTTCAATGAAAAAAGCTGGAGTAAAAATCATGACCAACTCTTCTGTTGAGAAAATTGATACTACAGGAGAAGGTGTAAAAGCATTTGTAAAAACTGCCAAAGGAGAAGTAATCCTTGAAGCAGACATTTTACTTTCAGCTGTTGGAATTAAAACCAACATTGAAAACATCGGACTGGAAGAAGTAGGAATTGCTACTGACAGAGATAAAATTCTTGTAAACGCATACAATGCAACTAACATTCCTGGATACTACGCCATTGGTGATGTTACACCTGGACAAGCATTAGCTCACGTAGCTTCTGCTGAAGGAATCAACTGTGTGGAAAAAATTGCAGGAATGCATGTAGAGCCTATCGATTACGGAAACGTACCGGGTTGTACTTATGCTACTCCTGAAATTGCTTCTGTAGGTTTAACTGAAAAACAAGCTAAAGAAAAAGGATACGAATTGAAAATTGGTAAATTCCCTTTCTCAGCATCAGGAAAAGCAAAAGCTTCTGGAACACCAGACGGATTTGTGAAAGTGATTTTTGATGCTAAATATGGCGAATGGTTAGGATGTCACATGATAGGTGCTGGGGTTACTGATATGATTGCTGAGGCAGTTGTAGCACGTAAACTTGAAACTACAGGACATGAAATCCTAAAATCAATTCACCCTCACCCTACAATGAGTGAAGCAGTGATGGAAGCCGTTGCTGACGCATATGGAGAAGTGATCCATTTGTAGGTTAAAATTTAAAGTTATGGAGTAAAAAAACACTCCTCTTAAATATAGAAATCCGATTGGTGTACGCCAATCGGATTTTTTTATGTCTGGTTCTATTGGGCATATCACCAACACTCCGTTGCAGCTAGGTCTGGCTATGCGTTATAATCTCTTTTACGATGGTGAAGTTACTCTATGCGGGAATGCATTTTTTTAATCATCAGTAAGTAAAATCTAAATTCGTTAAATTGCGCTATACTAGCTATATCATTTATCCATATGCAACTACAAGAAAAAATCCTTAGTAACACTAACCAATTCTTTAGTCTGTTCGGGTAAATCTGATCCTAAACAAGGATGTGAGCCTCCAAAAACATGATTTGCCTCTGCAATAACATGACTTTTTGCTTTACTAAAATGTTTCTTTAGCAAATTGAATTCTTCCATTTTAACCGCTTGGTCATCTGTTCCTTGAATAATGAGATACGGGATCTGGAGGCTTTGACCTGCATTTATCAAACTGTACTTTTCTTTATTGGTTTCCAAATCCATTAAAACCGAAAGGTCCAAAGGCATCATTTGATTGGTTCTCGCATTTTTAATATATTGGACACCATCAGCTCTCCACTTGTCTATAAATTTTGAGTTCCAAGAACGGTGAAAATCAAACGGACTCGCCCATGTACATACTTTCTGTATTTTAGTATCATATTGTGTGCAATACAATAATGCGGAAACGCCTCCTTTACTATGACCGATAATAAAAATTTTATCCGTGTTAATTACGGGTAAAATCGCTGGTAATTCGGTGACTATAAATTGCTCCACACTCTTGAGATCTTCCATTTCCTTTCCTAAAGTATTAGTGGCAAATTTATCAAGATCCGTAAATTCGACTGAGTCTTCTAGCCCCATTCCGTTATGCGAAAAATTAAACTTTAAGAAAGCAAAGCCATTTTCTACGAAATAGTCGGCAACCATCTGCCAACAACCCCAGTCTTTAAAGCCTTTAAATCCATGACAAAAAATGATTACCCCTTTTTGTTGCAGAGATTCAGAATAACTAAAATCCACTGCAAATTTTTGCTGTAATGCTCCTTCTAGAATAAATTTTCTATTTAATATCATGATTTTTATTTTTAGACTTCAATAAAGTAGTCTAACAAAGATAAGAAGTTGATGGTGATTTTTTTTTATTAACCAATGGTTTTTAATGACCTAAAAAGACAACGTTGTATTAACGCAATTACCTTTCGTTTCAGCTTTTCGTAAAGCAAAAAAATTAGTAGTTCCATAGCTCATAACCTCACCAATCGCCAAAAAAGTGGTTCCTACCACCGCTAAAAAAACAAACAAAACAATTCAATAGTATAACCATTGTATTTAGTAACTTTGCGATTAATTATGAAAGGAATAACAATCATATTATCGCTGATAATACTTTTTTTGTCAATAAAACCTTGTTCTGACCTCAATAATGCGGAAGACCAACACCAGGACGAAATAAGTGTTAACCACAATCATCAAAACGACAGCGATGATTCATGCCCTGTTACTTGCATTTGCAGCTGTTGTGGGATGTCAATTACTTCTGAACCTATTATATCTTTTAATTTTGAAGTAAGTACAGAAATTTCAACAACAGTATTTTCTTCTTATCAATCAATCTACCGATTTGATTTAGATTCTAATATTTGGCAACCGCCACAATTGACTAGCTAATTAACTGACTATAAAGTCAAAAAATAATTTAGTTAATCAATTTATATCTTCAATGAAGAAATACATCTTGAGCGTAATGCTTATAATTACAGCGTGCTTTTCATTAAAAGCGCAAACGTCGGACGTGCAAATAAATGTAATTACAGCAACCGAAAACGAACCCTTATTAGGAGCAACAGTTTATTTTGAAAAATTAGAAAAAGGAGCAATAACCGATAGTGACGGAATAGCCAATTTTACCGAAATTCCAAATGGCCAACACATAATTACAATTTCTTATTTAGGCTATGAAACCCTAAAAACAAGTATTCTTACACCTAGCGTAACACCTTTACTTTTTAAATTAACAACTGACCACGATCAAGAACTGGACGAGGTTGTGGTACAATCTTCGAGAAGTACAAGAACCGTTAGAAAAATTCCAACAAGAATCGAATTTATTGGTGGAGAAGAATTGGGTGAAAAAGCGGCTATGAATCCAACCAATATTTCGATGGTACTTCGAGAAAGTACAGGAATACAAATGCAGCAAACTTCCTTAAGCAGCGGAAGTACAAATATTAAGATTCAAGGTCTTGATGGGCGATACACACAACTTTTAAGAGACGGATTTCCACTATACGGAGGATTTTCAAGTGGTTTGAGTATTTTGCAAATCCCACCCTTGGACTTGCAACAGTTTGAGATTATTAAAGGAAGCTCTTCTACGCTTTATGGCGGCGGTGCTATTGCAGGTTTGGTAAACATGGTATCAAAAACACCTGGTCACGAAGCTGATTTAGACATTATGCTAACGCAAACACAGGCGTTAGGAAGTACCGCCAATATATTTTATAGTAAAAGGAATGAGAGTTATGGTGTTTCTTTATATGGTTCAGGCCATTATCAAAAAGCATACGATACAGAAGACGATGACTTTAGTAATTTACCTAAAACGAAATCCATTTCATTTAATCCTAAATTCTATTACTACCCATCTGAAAAAACTACTTTTTGGTTTGGATTAAACGGAACTTACGATGATAGAATCGGTGGAGATATGACAGCAATTAAAAGCGGGAAAAATGGGATTCACCAATATACCGAAGAAAACATTTCAAAAAGACTGAGCAGTCAAGCAGTTTATCAAACTCAATTGGATTCAGTAAGTTCTTTTCATATTAAAAACAGCATTTCTTTTTTTGACCGTAATCTTACCGTTCCTGATTTTAATTTTGATGGCAAGCAAACCAACACCTTCACCGAAGTTAGCTATCAAAGAGAATCTCAAAGTACAGAATGGATTTTTGGAGCAAATATATACTCCTCAAATTTTGATGAAAATGATAATGCTCCACTACAGCGCGATCAAAACGACCTTAGCTATGGAATGTTTATCAACAACATTCATGACCTTTCAGACAATTGGATTTTAGAAACGGGCTTAAGAGGTGATTACAACACTGACTTTGGATTTTTTCCACTTCCAAGGTTATCTTTACTATACAAAAATAACAGTGGATTTTCGAGCAGAATTGGTGGTGGTTTAGGCTATAAAATTCCTGATATTTTTACTGAAGAAGCCGAATATATTAATTTCAAAGATGTACTTGCTATCGATAAATCAATACTAAAACCAGAGCGTTCCTACGGTGCTAATTTTGATGTAAACTATAAAGCAAACTTATTTGGTGAAGTAGGTTTTTCCATTAACCAACTATTTTACGTCACAGCAATTAATAACGCATTGCTATTGAACAGTACAACCGATGGCTTTTTTAGCTATGAAAATGCAAAAGATAAAATTCTAAGCAAAGGAGCTGAAACTAACATCAAGTTCAGCTACAAAGATTTTGTATGGTTTCTAAATTATGCGCTAATTGATACCAAATTAAATTATTTAGAAGGAAATCCACAAAAACCTTTAACTGCAAAACACAACGGAGGAAGTGTATTTATGTACGAATCAGAAAAATGGCGCATCGGCTTCGAAACCTTTTATACAGGAAAGCAGTTGTTATCAAACGGAACAGAGACAACAGATTTTGCTACATTGGGTTTATTACTCATGCGAAATTTCAAGTTTACCAGTGTTTTCGTTAATTTTGAAAACTTTACCGACAGAAGGCAAAGTAGATTTTCGCCAATTATATTACCTACACACGAAAATCCTGTATTTCCAGAGCTATACGCACCAACTGATGGATTCATATTTAGTTTAGGAATTATTATAAAACCTTTTGGAAATGAAGAGCATTAGAACTAAATCGAGTTAGCAAGCTTAGAAGATAGCACGAAAGTATTTATGTGCTAACAATCTCATCCCATAATTACAACAATCCGATTTGTGAAAGCAAGTCGGATTTTTTTATACTTTGCTTTTTAGAAATGAACTTTTCCCTGAAATCTTTTCACGATAAGGTCGGGCTTCCTGATAACGATTTGTACTTTTTTATGTTTATATTAGCTTAATAGGTAACTCTGGGTTTGCAGAGCGCTACGAAAGTGAGATGTAATAGAAAAACAATCTTTAGAAATAAATGAAAATAGTATTATTCCTTAACAAGGATCTTCAAGCAAATATTGCTTATAACCTACTTAAATCAGAACTTTTAAAACATAATGTTCGAATTTATTATTCTGATACTGTTGGGAATTCAAATAACAAACCTTCCGATTTACTAAAACTATAGTATTATGAAAAAGGATTTGTATTCGGCGAATTATCTAAATTCATAAATGAAAATAAAATTGACCACTCTTTCGAGTTCTTTGATTCTAATTTCAAATCTTTTCCATTTGAGAAGAGCTTTAATGTCAATTCTGTAGAATTCATAAATGAAATGAAAGGTTTTAATCCTGATTTATTTATTTCAATTCGTTTTGGTAAAATTTTCAAGGATGAAATAATTAAAGTTCCAAAAAACGGTTTAATAAACCTACATTCTGCTATTTTACCTGACTATAGAGGAATTATGGGAACTTTACATGCTATTAAGGAGAAAAAAAGCAAAATAGGGTGTACTCTTCATACTATTCCGAATAGCGGAATTGATACAGGAGAAATAATAGAAATCGCTACGCTTGATATTAATCCTGAAAAATCACTGTTTTGGAATATTATTCAACTCTACCCTTTGGGAACTGAACTTATTCTTAAAAATTTAAAAATAATTGAACATAATAAATTTCTTAAAACTCAAAAACAAAATCTTCAAGAAGGGAGTTATTTTTCAGTCCCATCAAAAAGTGATTTTGAACAAATCGAGAGTTTAGGAATAGAAATAATTTCAATAGAAGACTACACCCATGTTTTGACAAATTATATTTTGAAAGACTTATCTGAAATCGATAGAGTACAACTTATAAATTTTATAAAAAGTAGCTGGTAAAAGTTTCCCGAAACGCTGTTACTTATTTATAAAGACATTAGATAAACTTAAAAATAATTTTATTTAAACGAGCTCACCAAATTGTTTGATTCCCTTTAGATGGCAATAATTGAAAACTTAACGTTATAGTAAGTTGTATAAAACATTTGATTTGTTCTTCCAAAAAAATCTTATCTTTAACCAAAGTAAATCATACTAAGCGCACCTGAAACGTAATTATCTATAAAGCCTTAATGTTGCTATTAAAGTAAAATTAGCTATCTACCTAAATCAAAACAATGAAAATAATATATATCTCACTTGGAGTACTACTCATAGCCTTTATTGTCATACAAATTTATGTTACGAGGGAGCAAAAAAATATTGAAACCTATCCTTATGTTGTCGATAAAAAATATGACACATTTGAAATTCGTAGCTACGAGGCCAGTTTGTTTACCTCTGTCAAACTCTCCACAAAGGAATACAAAGAGGCATCCAGTAAAGGTTTCTCCATTTTAGCAGGGTATATTTTTGGCGGTAATGAAAGAAACGAAAAAATATCCATGACCTCACCTGTAGCGATGTCTCTCGAAGATTCTATGACGATGATGTTTTTAGTTCCAAAGAAATTCAAAAAAGAAACACTTCCTCAGCCTAGCCAATCGCAGATACAATTCATAGAAGAACCCGCAAAAACTGTTGCTGCAATACACTTTGGCGGTTGGGCTAATGATAAGAAAATAGAAAAGTATAAAGAAAAACTAAAGGCAGCTTTAGACGCCGAGGGAATAAAATACACTAACCGATTTTACTTTTTAGGATACAATCCTCCTTTTGAAGTTTTTAATCGTAAAAATGAAGTTATTGTCGAACTAAAGACAATCTCAAATTAGTAGTGCAAAAATCTGATTTTTGAAGGCAAGTCCGATTTTTGAAGTAATGATGTTCTGGGCGTATCCCCGCTTCCACTGCGTTTCAGCGCGGTCTGACTGTTTGCTATATCTTTTATTTCATTGCATTCCATAAAAGGCTTCCATCCCTAACGCGAGGCTAGAACATACTAGATGACTTGTACTTTTTTATTTATATATTATCTTTTGGATTTAGTCTGCTTACTATGAGACTTATACTCCAGTTGCTTAAAATTTTGTCGAAAAACCAAAATTATAACGAAATCATATGCATATAAATACGTTTTGGAAAATTGTTATCAAGTCAATTGGATTATGGCTTTTGATAAATTGTGTTTGGATAATTCCTCAATTTACGTCAACTTTAAATTTTGTAGACGGTGAAATTGATTGGAATAGTTTGATTTTGGTCTGGTTTATGTCTCTTATAACTTTACTAATTTATGTTTTGGTTGTGAGGCTATTTTTATTTAAAACGGAATGGATTATTAAAATCTTAAAACTAGATCAAAAATTCTTAGACGAAAGAATTGAATTAGAACTTCCTGCGCAAACAGTTTTAGCAATAACCGTAACTATAATTGGAGCAATATGGTTTTTAAAATCATTTCCAAGTCTTGCTACTTCAATATTTGACTTTTTAAAACAAAAGGAACTGATTAGAAATTACCGTGAAACGGGCTATCTGATTTATTATTTCTTTTCAACAGTAATCGGATTTTTGATAATGACAAATGGAAAATCAGTAAGTAATCATATTTGGAAAGACATTTCAAAAAATAAAAAAAGCTAGTAACAAAGTACTAGACGACAGTTCCTGTAAAAGGCTTTAGTGGAATTATCGTCTCGCAACGATATCTATGTTAACCTAAAAGCGATGGGTTTCCACACCCTTCTGAATCGTGTACCTTTTCAACGTTAGCAGTAATTTAAAAAGAGGGTTGAAGCATGTGGAGAAAATTATAATTTGAAATTTTTATTTGTCTCTTCAATTATGTTATTTACATGCTTTTGGTTTATTATAGAACCTATAAAACGCGTGCTTTGGATAGAAATAAATACCCACGAAATAAGAATACTAACATTCTATTTTCTGAAACAAAAATTAGCATAAGCACTTTTGATACTTTTAAAACTTTAATTGAAACATCTAGGACGGTAAGATACGGAGTAGTGTATTTGATGAAAAATAAAAAAAGTCTGGTTCTTATATCCGAATTACACCTAGCGAATTATAGAGAATTGAAAAGCTCTATTGAAACAAAAATAAGCAATTTAGGATATGTTCTTTTCTGTTTTTTTCCTGATTGGAAAACATATTAGTAAAAACAACCACCCACAGCTAAGGTGCAGTTGTACTCCAAAAGTTAGTACCCGAGCGATAGTGAATAAACGAAGTAATAATCTTTTATTGAACCCTCCACGGCGGTTAGAGGTCGCCAATAATACTTCCTTGTGTTATAGTAATCAGAATTTAAAGTATACAAGAGGCTCGAATACCTCTTCTTTTTTAGGGAAGACCTAATAGCATGGTTTCCTTCTTTTCTTGGTATGCCCGTCTTAACCATTGCGTCAGCTTCTACACAGAAACCCAACTTAAACATTAAAAATTGCCATCTTTAGAATAAGATATGACTTTCCAGGATTAAGAATCGTTGAGAAAATGGATTAGTAAATAAATAAACTACTAATAATGAGACAAGTTGTGCCTAGGTTTTTGAAAGCCATTTTACCTCTAAAATGGGCTAATTTAAGAACAAGCGCTAGTACCTATTAAGTATCAATATTATATTTTGTTTAATTATTAATTAAAAATGTTAAACAAAACATATAAATGTTTATCTTTGAATATCTTAATTTAATTTAAACTTAAAATATTAGCTATGAAATTAGTAAAAACAATTGGTGCATTTGTATTAGTAGGGTTAATAACTGCTTCTTGTGGTCAAAAAAAAGAAGCTGAATCGACCAAATTGATTGATTCAACAGCAGTAGCAGTGGACACAACGGCAGTTGTTGAGACTCCAAACATCGTAGGTGTAGCAGCTGCAAATGCAGATTTCTCAACGCTTGTAACAGCAGTAACAGCTGCAGGATTAGTTGAAACTTTAAGCGGAGATGGGCCTTTCACCGTTTTTGCCCCAAATAACGCTGCATTTGCAAAGCTTCCAGCCGGAACTGTAGATAATTTATTGAAACCAGAAAATTTGGAAAAACTGAAAGCAGTATTGACTTATCACGTTGTGGCAGGAAAATTTGACGCTGCAACAGTAATTGATGCAATAAACAAAAATAACGGAAAATATAGTGTTACAACTGTTCAGGGAGGTACAATCGTTTTAAGCTTGAAAGACGGAAAAGTGATGTTGACTGACGCAAATGGTGGAACAGCGACAGTTATACTTGCCGATGTAGCTGCTTCAAATGGAGTTATTCATGCAATCGATACCGTGGTAATGCCTAAATAAAATTTTAACTTCTTCATTTAAAAACCGTTGCAGCAGTGTAACGGTTTATTCTACCACTAAGGTTGTATGTAAGTTGTTCGATCATACAACTCATTTGGCTAAATAAACTGGTATTATCATCTAATATTAAAGCAATCGCTTTAAAACGTGGAGTCCAGAACCCACTAAAAAAAACGGGGCGTCATCCCACAAGCCATACATGTAGGACTAAAATAATTAATAAAATATGTTTTATAAATTTAACTTGACTGATAAGTTGCTATTTATTGCGGCCTTTGCTTCATTAGTGTACTCTGAAATTTTATTTTTTAATGGCCACGAAAATCATGCGATTTTCATCGGACTTTGGGTACCCTCGATACTTTGTTTTGGCATTTACTTACATCTAATAAAAAGAAATAAAAATGACTGATTTTATACCCTATTTCGCAGGAATAATCACCTTATTGTTTGGTGTTGCATTTGCTTATGCTTTAACAAGTACTAGTGAAAAAGACGCAGAACTGGAAAAAAAGATTAAGGATAGTAAACTATAAACCAGTATATTAGAGGGCTTTACTTAACAATGAGTGAAGCACCTCTTTTATACCATCTTACAAAATTTGACATCGCAGTATCCTATCAATTAATTACACAAAATGTAGCTTTACGCTAATATGCGGGACGCTGTAAAACCAAACTATGAAAACGAAATCAATTCGTCCTTTCATTGGTGCTAAAGACTTTGAATTATCACGCCGCTTTTATCGTGAACTACGCTTTGAAGAAACCATTTTAGGCAATACGATGTCACTATTCAAAAGGAGGAATTAGCCTTTTATTTACAAGATGCTAACGTTCAGGATTGGATAGACAATTCTATGATTTTTTTGGAAGTGGATAATGTCGATGATTTTTGGACATCTCTTTTAGCGCTAGATATTACTACTTAATATACAGATGTAAAACTTGTTCCCATTCAGGAATACGATTGGGGAAAAGAATGTTTCTTACATGATCCCTCTGGTATCCTATGGCACATTGGAGAATTTTTTACTTATTAAAACTAAACAACGCACTTGAGTTGTACTTTCACTTTATTATTTCAGTAAAATTGGAACAAAAAAGATAATTTTTCCTATCATTCCCTACTTTTACGGTAAATGATCTTTTTGCTTAAGAATACAGTTATTCGATACCCTAAATCATAAAGAAAATGCACAACAAAAACAGGATAGCAGTATCAAAGACAGTTACACTTACACCAATTTCAATTAATGATCGAGAAAAACTATTCTCGCTAATGACTAAAATATACCTACCCGAATACAGCCATTTGTGGTTTGATGCCGGTAACTGGTATATGAATAAGATATATTCCTCCGTTAATCTGGAAAGAGATCTTGCCACCCCTAATTCTTCCTATTATTTTGTTGATTATCTGTCTGAAACCATTGGTATATTGAAACTAATCGAAAATGTTCCTTTGGTTGGATTTAAAGATCAAAAATTAGCTAAACTGGATCGAATTTATCTTGACCCCACTTTCCATAGTAAAGGCATCGGAAAAACCCTTATCCATTGGACAGAAAATAGAGTGGCCTCTAGTGGTCATACGATTCTATGGTTGGAAGCGATAGATACTCAGGAAAAAGCCCTGGCATTTTATGAAAAAATGGATTATAAAATTTGTGGTACATTCAAATTAGAATATGAATTAATACATCCCACTTTAAGAGGAATGTACCGGATGTATAAAACTATTTAAGCCATAACAAAACAAATTCAGGAGGTAGCCTTCATCTTACATCTGTTAAAATACTGACCTGCAGACTACGACATCTATATTTTTTCCATAACTTTGTAAAGCAGTTTAGTCTGTTCCAAATCAAATACCTACATCAGTTACAAGGTAGCGGTACAAATAAAAACAATCTTAATTCCCCTACAGAATGAGAAAAACACTCTTTATTTTACTATCAATAGGTCTCTTCTTTTCTAGCACTAACAGTTTTGCTAAAAAAGTTGATATCAATCCCTTTGGCTATTCTGAATTGAATAGTGCAACTGAAGAAAAACTTTTACAACACGTAAAAAGGATTAGGGACTTAGTCAGTCATAGTTCTAATTACAATCAAGAAATCGCCTTCTTCATAGATATGGAAGTGAATTCTGGAAAAAATAGGTTTTTTGTTTATGATTTAAAAAATGATATGCTACTAGATCAAGGATTGGTGGCACATGGTTTTGGTTCCCGAATAAAAAGCGATGGCATACAAAAATTTAGCAATGAAAGTGGCTCCCTTTGTACTTCTTTAGGTAGCTACAGTATCGGAAACAGTTATAATGGACAATTTGGTAAAGCATACAAGTTACATGGCTTAGACGCGACTAATAATAAATCATTCGCCAGAAATATTGTCTTACATAAAAGTAGCGATGTCCCTTATGAAGAACAGGGAAATCAAATAGGATACAGTTTTGGCTGTCCGATGGTAAATGAACAATATTATCAAAGAATTGAAAAACTAATTGATAATTCAAGAAGTCATATCATTTTAGATATTTACTATTAAATTACGCTATCGCAGCTTTTCTTAGCCTTCTATACACTTTTCTATATACCTAATTTATATACACTCCTATTGAGGACTAGTATTACCCTGATGTGTGAATCATGTAATTTATTTTTGGTTATATGTAATACTTTCCATCCAAGAATACTTAAATTTACATAATAACAAATTCAATGTGAAGAAGGCATTGCATCAAAAAATGCGGTAGCAAATTTTCTGTATTAGAGTGACAAGATATTATTCTAAATTGTAAATAAATGAAGGAAAATAATATCTTCTTACTTTGAATACCTTCTTTCATCCAAAAAATTAATAACAAAAAAAGTACATTTATGACTATTCAATTAAATTCAGACAACAACTTAACATTACACGAAGCATTCAGAGTACAATTAAACACCCTACTAACTGAAGAATTAAGTAGATTTGGTGCACACATCACAAGGATCGAAGCTCATTTTTCAGATGAAAACGGACACAAAGAAGGTCAAAACGATAAACTGTGTAAACTTGAAGCACGTCTAGAAGGAATGAAACCAATCGTTGTCTCAAATCATGCAAACAATCATGAATTAGCCGTAAAAGGTGCAATTAGTAAGTTAAAAACGTCACTTGACAGCACACTTGGTCGTTTGAATAATCATTAATTGATCATTGTGGATCTTACTAGTTTTAAATACTACAAAGAACTACATCTTAATATTGAGGTACTTAAGCAGTTCCTTAATCTATAAAAAAGCGAGCTCATTTATTAAAGTAAATGAGCTCGCTTTTTTTTCTATTATCTCAACCTAAAAAAGTTTTACATATAAAAGTTAATAGTGCATATCTAAAGAGTTATTCGATTTTTTTAAAATCCATAACCATGTTAAATCATTTGACACAAATCCTAAATTACTTCTGATTTAGTTAGCAGCCACTTTATAAGTAGGATCCTCCATGATATTAATGTCAATTACATCGTCTGCAGCATGTAGCAACTGACGGCAGTCAGCACTTAAATGTCTCAGATGAATCTTTTTACCCACTTTTGCATAGCGTTCTGTTAATTTATGAACGGCGTCAATTGCGCTCATATCGGTAATTTTGCTTTCTTTAAAATCAACAATTACTTCATCAGGATCATCAAGTACATCAAATTTTTCGGCAAAAGCAGTAGTAGAACCAAAAAATAATGGTCCGTATATTTCATAATGCTTAACACCTTTCTCATCGATATATTTTCTGGCACGAATGCGTTTTGCACTTTCCCAAGCAAAAACTAAAGCTGAAATGATAACCCCGATTAAAACGGCCAAGGCTAAATTATGCAACATAATAGTAATTATTGCCACTAAGACTCCAACAAATATATCATGTTTTGGCATTTTATTTATTATTCTAAAACTAATCCATTCAAATGTACCTATCGCAACCATAATCATAACCCCAACCAAAGCTGCGATTGGCAATAGTTCAATTACTGGTGCTCCAAACAAAATAATAACAAGAATTGCTAGTGCAGCAACTATACCCGATAAGCGAGCTCTGGAACCAGCAGAAAGGTTTACTAAAGTTTGGGCTATCATTGGGCAACCTCCCATTCCGAAGAAAAAACCATTTAAAACATTAGCACTTCCTTGAGCAATACATTCGCGATTTCCTTTCCCTTTTGTCCCCGTTATTTCATCCACTAGGTTTAAGGTCAGTAATCCTTCTGTTAATCCTACTGAGGCCATAATTAAGGCATATGGAAAAATTATTTTTAACGCTTCTAAGCTTAAAGCAATCTCAGGAATATGAAATGGTGGAAATCCACCGCTTATGGAAGCAATATCAGCAACTGTTTTTGTTTCAATTCCCAATCCTAAAACCAATCCAAAAACCACAATAATCGCTACTAGCGAAGCTGGAACAGCTTTAGTTATTTTAGGAAGAAATATAACAATGGCAATGGTTAACGCCACCAAGCCCAGCATAATATACATAGGACTTCCTGACAACCAAACACTTTCACCATTTACAACCGTTTTAAATTGCTCCAGCTGCGACATAAAAATAATGATCGCTAAACCGTTAACAAAACCAAACATTACGGGTTGTGGTACTAGGCGTATAAACTTGCCTAGCTTAAACAAGCCTATCAAAATCTGTATTACCCCAGCCAAAGCTACCGCTGCAAAAACATACTCTAAGCCATTTGACTTCATTAAAGCAATTAAAACAATCACTGTTGCCCCTGCTCCACCCGATACCATTCCTGGTCTACCTCCAAATATAGCGGTCACTAAACCCATTATAAATGCCGCATACAACCCAACTAAAGGTGGAAATCCTGCTAATATTGCAAATGATAATGACTCTGGAATCATGGTCATTGCAACTGTTAAACCGGCTAAAACTTCGGTTCTGTAATTTACTTTTTGTGTAAAGTCGAATAAGTTAAAATACTGTTTCATTTTATTTTATAAAAGAATTGTGAGATTATGGTCTGGAAAGGAATTAGCAAAAACACACCAACTTCTAAAACCGATAAAAAATTGACAGTTAAGTCAATTACCGAAATCGCATAATCAATGCGTGCCTTTTAACAAAAATTATTTTTGCCGTTTAGGTTGCAAATGTACTTGTTTTTTTTTCGTGTTCAAAAAGGAATGTCGAAATGTAAAACAGAATAAATATTAAAACAGCACTTAGTACAAAAATAGCAATACAAACAAATAGATTACAGACACTTACAACACATCCGACTATTCCATTTTTTTTCATTTCTATTGAGCATAAAAAAAATCGTTACTTATCGTAACGATTTTTTAGTCTATATGA
This sequence comes from Flavobacterium sp. Arc3, assembly GCF_041431375.1. NCBI lineage: Bacteria > Pseudomonadati > Bacteroidota > Flavobacteriia > Flavobacteriales > Flavobacteriaceae > Flavobacterium > Flavobacterium sp. Arc3. Next base: position 39,035 of record NZ_JASMRI010000023.1, read on the forward strand.
AAGGATTAGTGTTGAGCTACTCGCTACGACTATTCTCTATACTTTTAACATAAGTCTCCTTATCCTGACTATTAACTCGTTTGGACTAAACGGCTTAGTTATAAAATCATCTGCACCTAATTCAAAAGCTTCCAAGACCGTTTTCTCAAGACCTACACCAGATAATACTATTATAGGAATGTTTAGTTTCAATTCGGCTTTTACTTTTCTGACCATTTCAAGTCCATTAATTAATGGCATCATAATGTCAGTAATTATTACATCTGGATTTTCCGTTTTAATTTTTGTAATTGCTTCTTCACCATTGGCACAAGCAATTACAGTAAATCCTTCTTTTTTTAGCTTAAACTCCATTGTTTTAAGCATCATTACATCATCTTCGGCTATTAGAATTTTCATTTGTCTTAATTTAATTATTATTTGGGGGAAATAATTACATAAAAACTGATTTATATACAGCTATCTCTAGAGTACACTTTTTAAAATTAGCATTTGTAGGTTATTAATTTTAATGGCTTCGAAATAAACGATCTCGATAATTCTGGTCTATATCATTCTAGTCGCAAAATTAAACTATATTTTTGAAAAACCATGCAATGACTCCAATTCAGTAAAAACAGATTGGCAAATTTCATTAAGGCGGTTCACTTCTTCTTTTCTCTTTTTTCCATGTGGATTAGTATTAATCTCTTCCTCAATAATTTCAATACTTTGTATTGCTGAACTAATTCCTAACAAATTGATAGAAGATTTCAATTTATGTACTTCATTTTTTAGAACATTTAGCTCGTCTGCCTCGTTTGATTCTAGTATTATGTTTAATGAGATTGGCGAGTTTTCCATAAATAGATGCACCATTTGTTCCATAAAACCAGTGTCTCCATCAGTAAATTCATTTAAATAGGTAAAATCAATTAAATTTTCAGTTTCAACTTTATCCAAAACTTTATCAGAAGAAACAGTATTGTTTTTTTTCATTAAGTTTTTATTTAATTTTTCTAATAACTCGTCAAAATGGAAAGGTTTTGATAAATAATCATTCATACCATTTTCTAAACAGCGCTTTTCTTCTTCTAATGTAGCATGTGCCGTCATCGCAATTATTGGTATATTTGATTTAACTCCCATTTCAGTTCTAATATATTTCGCCAGTTCATTCCCATCCATTTCTGGCATTTGAATATCCATTAAAATAATATCATAATTGTTTTTTTCAATTTTATCAATGGCTATTTTACCGTTATTGGCAATATCAATTTCTTTGTTCCATTTCTTAAAAACTTTTACGGCTAAAAGTTGGTTTAGTTCATTATCCTCAACCAATAGTACCCTAATATCTTTTAAGAAATCATAAGTCAGCTTTTTGCTTTCTACAATAGAGACATTAGCTATTCCTTTTTTATCTTTTGGGTATTGAATTAGGAATGAAAATTCACTTCCTTTTCCCATTTCACTTTTTACAACAATCGTCCCCCCTTGAAGTTCAATCAGTTTACGGGTTATCGTTAATCCTAACCCTGTGCCTCCAAATTTTCTGGACGTTTCATTAGAAGCTTGATTAAAACTTTCGAAAATCGAATCAATTTTGTCTTTTGGAATACCGATTCCTGTATCAGTGACTGTAAACTTTATAAAAGTATCTGTTTCAGATTCTCTTTCTTGCGAGACAACTAACTCAACATATCCTTTTTCAGTAAATTTCAAGGCATTGCCTAATAAATTAATTAAAATTTGGGACAATCTTGTGGGATCTCCAATTAACGAATTATTAATTTCGGGGTCAATTTCATGAAGTAATTTTACGTTCTTTTCTTCAGCAATTGTAGAAAGTAATTCTACAACACTTTTTATATTTTTTGATAAAGAAAATTGCACTTCTTCAATTATCATTTTATCAGCTTCAATTTTTGAAAAATCAAGGATGTCATTAATAATAACCATCAAGTTTTTTCCTGCCCTTTTTATCGCTTTTACACTTTGTTCCTGATCGCTATCTAAATTTGTTCCTTCCAGGATTCTTGCAAAACCTATAATACCATTCATTGGCGTACGGATTTCATGACTCATGTTAGTAAGAAACTGCTCTTTTATTCGTACCGATTGTTCTGCCAGTTCTTTTGCTTTTATAAGTTCCGTTTCAATATGTTTTTGATCGCTAACATCTTGAATGGTTCCTAAAATCTTTAAAGGCTGATTATATTCATCATTCAAGCACTTTATGTACTGATTAATGTATTTAACTTTCCCGTTTTTAGCTGTTAAACTATGACTGAACTTAACTTCTGAATTATTCTTTTCAACCAAGCTAAGTTTATCTTCAAAGAGTTTAATATCCTCTGAATTAATTAAACGAGATTTTAAAAGAGCTAACGAAGGAGTACTGTCTTTCTCTATTTCAAAAATGCTATAAAATTGTTCTGAGAAAAAAACTTTCTCATCTACTAGATTTAATTCCCAACTTCCAATTTTGGCCAGTTTTTGAGCCTCTGAAAGTCTATTCGAATTAATTTTTAACTCTAATTCTGTTTTCTTTCTTTGTTCAAGGCTTTCGTGAAGTTTAAGTGCGTTTCTTATACTTTGCGAAACACCATCAGGAGTCAATAATGATTTTGGTATGTAATCTGATGCGCCTCCCAAAATAGCCTGACTGGCAATTTTTTCATCTCCTTGTGAGGTGACAAAAATTACCGGTGTCGCTATTCCTAGACCCTTCAATATTTTGAGAAATGAAATCCCATCACTGTCTGGCATCAGGTAATCCAAAAAAATCAAGTCATAACTGAATGATTTAATCTTTTCGATTCCATCTTTGGCAGAAAAAGCACTTTCCACATTGGCTAAGATGCCAGAATGCGAAATAGAACGAATTATAGTAATCAAATCAACCTTGTCATCGTCGATTACTAATATATTTAAGGCTACAGCCATATTATTTATTTTTTTTCACTTGAATACTCAATAATATTCCAATAATTATATAGGATTGAAAAAAAATCAATCATTTCATCGTTACCAATTGGTTTATGTAGGTAACCTGCGATATTTAAATCTAAAGCATCGATTCTATTTTTTTCATTATCAAAACTCGTAATTACAAATATTAATATTGATTTTAAATCGGAGTGGTTTCTTATCTTATTAATTAAAGCGATACCATTAACCCCTTCCTGATTAATATCAATCAAAATAATTTTTGGTATGGGAGAAATTTTATGATCCCCCTGAAGCTTATTCCATGCCTCCAAATCATTTTCAGCAAAATGTAAAACGGTCTCAAGACCTAGAGTTAAAAGCGCTTTTTTTGCGTTTTCAACATAAACCTTACAATTATCTACTAACAAGATGTTTGAGTTGATCATAATTCACGATTATTGCTATTCTATGTTACATTTCACACAAAGACCAAAAGTCTTTTAGCGTGGCAACTGATTCAATAAATTTTTCAAAAGATAATGGTTTTAAAATATACCCAGCAACATTAAGGTTATAGGCATTGATTTTATCACTATCCTCGTTTGAAGTAGTCATTACAAATACAGAGATATTTTTAAGATTATCATCTACTCTCAATTCTGTAAGGAATTCTATGCCATTCATCTTAGGCATATTAATATCTAATATGATAATTCGCGGTAAGGGAACAATAGAGTTACGTAACATTTCCAGTGCCTCAACACCATTTCCAGCTACAAAGAGGTCATTCTTGATATCATTTTTTGAGAATGCTCTTTTTACATTCATTACGTCTACCTCATCATCTTCGACCAATAAAATATTTACCAATTTCTGCATCATAATTTAATTATTTATTGTTATTGTTTTAGGCCAATTAAACTTAAAAACGGAACCTCCATTTAATCCAGGAGTATATTGTATTGTTCCTCCTACCATTTTCAATATTTTATCACATATTGCTAAACCCGCTCCAGTTGAGTCGACAACATCCTTAGAACTAACAGTATAGAAAATAGAAAATATCTTACTTTTTACCTCTTCTGGAATACCAGGTCCATCGTCGCTGATTGTAATTTCAAAATCCATTTCATTTTCACTTACTTCAATAGACACATTCTTTTTTTCTTTGTCATTAAATTGAATGGCATTATGGAGTAAACTGTAAATTACTTTTTCTAATTTTTTTCCTAAAGTAATGCATTTTTCATCAATTAAATTATAACTAATATGAAATTCTAGGTTTGTTTTATCACCCAGCATTTCAATACAGTCATTTACTAATTTTGGAATACTTACTTCAAATAGCTCCATTTTTGTTCTATTAACATGTGAGAGCTCTAACAAAGCATTCATCATGTTTTCCAGACGCCCCACTCTATTTTTTAATAGACTAAAATTATCTAAAATATCCTGATCTACATTTGCGCCTAAATCATCTTCAATCCAAGTAGCTATGTTTACAATAGCTCTCATTGGTGTTTTTATATCGTGAGAAACAATGTAAACAAAATCTTCATATTCCTTCTTGAGGGCTATTAATTCCTCTTGACATTTTTCTTGCGATTCAATCATTTTCTATTTTTTAGGAATTGTAAAGATAAAACTTGCGCCTTTATCTTCTTCTGATTCAATACGAATAGTTCCTCCCATTTCTTCAATTATTTTTTGTACAATTGACAACCCAACACCTGTACTTTCTTTTTTATCTCGAGCTTCAATAGTTTGAAAAACTTTAAATACTTTTTCATGGTATTTTTCAGCTATTCCTGGGCCGTTATCTTTTATGGTAAATTGGTAAAAGTTAGGTAATGATTCATATTGACACTCTATTTTTCCTATTGGTTTGTCATTATACTTTACTGCATTACTAATTAGGTTAGCGAATATCTGCTCAAATAGTATTCTTGCAATTTTTATTTCAGGAATAGTATCTGCAATATAAACTTCATATCCTTCAGTAGGAACAACCGTTTCAACAATCTGATGTAGCATTTTTTTCAAGTCCGTCATCTGCCCTTCAATTGACGTTTTACCAATACGGGAATAATCTAAAACTCCATTAATTAAATTCTCCATACGCATAACACGACCTCGTAACAATCCAAAATTAGCACTTACGTCAGCCGGCATCTCAGGCATATCTTCCATAATCCACTCCGAAAGATTATTAATAGCTCTAAGAGGAGCCTTAAGGTCATGTGAAACGACATAAGCAAACTGATCTAATTCTTTATTCTTTTTTTCAAGATCTGTTAATGCATTGTTTAAATTTTTCTGCGCTTGTTTTTGTTCTGTAATATCAGAACTTATCGCAATATATTGATAGGGCTTTCCTTCACTGTTTAAAAAAGGAACAATTGTTGAATGGACCCAATACCACGATCCGTCTTTGGCGACATTCATAATCTCACCCTTCCAAATACGCCCATTACCAATAGTTGTCCATATATTTTTAATGAACCTATTTAATTTGTAATGTGGATTATCCAGATAATGATAGTAACCTAGAAGTTCTTCTTTTGGATATTTAGAAATGGAACAAAATTTATCGTTCACAAAAGTAATAATACCTTGATGATCTGTAATTGTTACTATCGAAGATTCATCTAAAGCTGACCTGACATCATTTATTTCTTTAGCATTCTCGATTATAATTTGTTCGGCGAGTGTTTTCTCCGTAATATCCTGGATCGTACCTTGAATACTAACAACTTCTCCCTCCTCATTTTTATATGCTTTTCCTATTCCAATCAGATATTTAAAACTACCGTCAGGCAGCACAAATCTGTGATTGTAATGCAAATTATCTCCCGTTTTTAATGTATGTGCAATAATATCATCCAAAGCCGCTAAGTCATCTGGATGAATTCGATCTCTATATGCACTAAAAAGTTGATCAGAAGGTAATTCTTCTAAACCAAAAATTTGATAATGCCCTTTAGACCATGTTAAATCATTGGTGATTAAATCAAGTTTCCAACTTCCAATCTTAGCTATACTTTGAGATTCGTCTAATAGTTTGTTACTGTTAATTAAATTTAACTCTGCTTCTCTTTCCTTTGTAATATCTTGGATTGTCCCCTGCATTCCTATTATTTCCCCTTTTTTATTCCTATAGGGTTGGCCTATTTCTAAAATTTGTTTTACTCTATTATCTGGAAATAATACTCTGTAACTAATTTTAAAATCATTTCCTGTTTCCATCATAATTTTATCAGACTCTTCAAGTACTGATAAATCATCTGGATGGATTCTTGATTTAGAAATAGCGTTGAGCTGATTTGGAGGTAATTCCTCTAGCTCAAAAATTTGATAATGTCCTTTTGACCAGTACAAATCGTTTGTAACTAAATCATATTTCCAACTTCCAATTTTAGCAATGGTTTGTGATTCGTCTAATAGTTTATTGGCATCTATTAAATTCTGTTCGGCAGTTTTTTCATCAGTAACATCCTGAATCGTCCCTTGCATTCCCACTACTTCACGCCTTCTATTTTTATAAGGTTGGCCTATTTCTACAATTTGCTTTATTCTACCATCGGGTAAGACTATTCGATAATTAATTTTAAAATTTTCACCAGTCTTAACGACATTGTCACTTAACTCATCTAAAATTATCAGATCCTCGGGATGAATGCGACTGCGATACGCATCGTTAAGTTCATTTTCAGGTAATTGAGGGAGCTCAAAAATAGTATAATGTCCTTCTGACCAAACCAAATTATTTGTTCCTATATCATATTTCCAACTTCCTATTTTCGCTATCCGTTGGGATTCATCTAATAAGATGTTACTGTTAAGTAAATTATGCTCTGCTTCTTTTTCCTTTGAGACGTCCTTGGCTATTCCTAAGTAGCCCGTTATTTCCCCTAAGCTATTTCTTATGTCTGTAACTGATAATTGTACTGGAAAAGCACTACCATCTTTACTTAAATAAGTCCAATCCTGAGTATCTGCAATTCCAAATTTTAAAGCTTTAGCAAAAAAAACTTCAAATCCTGGTTCAATAAATTCACCTAATTCCTCACTCAATTCCTGGGAACGTTGTACAACCTCATTTACCATATGAAAAAGAGTTATTGATTCTTTTCCTACAACTTCATCTGCTTGATAACCTAGTAAATTTTCGGCTCCCCTATTAAATTGCTTCACCGTCCCGTCAAGGTCCGTTGCTATTATTGAGAATTCAGAGGAATTAAGTATAGCCTTTAATTCATTTTTAGTTTGTACTACAATTTCTTGCTTCTTTCTATCAAAAGTAATATCTCTTGCAATGCAATATAGATTACCCGTTTTAGGATCCGGTGATGTATTCCAGCTTAACAAAACATACGCTCCATTTTTACAGAGGTAACGGTTTTCAAAACTAATCGTTTTGTGTCCAAGCGCGAGTTTTTCTATTTCTTTATAGGTTTTATCTAAATCTTCGGGGTGAATATAATTTACAAATGGCCTTCCTTCTAATTCTTCTTTAGTGTACCCTAAAACAGCTGTAAAAGCCGGAGTTACTTTATGAAATGTAGCATCCACATTAGCGATACAAACTAAATCTCTTGAGAGTTCAATAAAATTATGAAATTCTAGTTGAGTGGTGTTAAGATCTACATTCTTTTTTCGCAGATCCAATAATAGAACAACTTGACTAGCTAACAATTTTAGAGCATTTTTCTGTTCTTTAGAAAGTATCCTTGGCTTCGTATCAATAACGCAAAGTGAGCCCAAATTAAACCCATTAGCATCATGCAGTGGAGCACCTGCATAAAACCGAATATCAGGGCTTCCTGTCACTAAGGGATTATTAGCAAAAATCTCGTTTTCTTCTGCATTATTTACTTCATATACATCCTCACCCATAATTGTATATTGACAAAAGGAGATGTCTCGTGAAGTTTCGCTTGCTTCTATACCTCCTACACTTGATTTAAACCACTGTCGATTCTCGTCTAATAAAGTTATTAACGCTATTGGAGTACCACAAATGTAAGAAGCTAACTGTGTAATGGAATCATACTCCTCTTCAGGTAAAGAATCCAAAATAGAATAACTTTCAAGGGCCTTGATTCTTTCTGATTCATTTAATGGCAATATAGGTTTTTTCATTATTTTGACTGGGGTATTCATTTGAGGTTAATCGTTTAAAAAAACAACTTTTTTTACACTTATTTACAATGCTTTCTTTACAAAAAGCATACTCACGATATCTTACAAAAATAAAATAATAATTTAATTAAACTCTTATTTAACTGTTAATTATAGTACTATGCGATGCGTCTTATAGCACTATCTTACTATCGTAATTACAAAAAAAAATAGTAATAATCCTATGTTTTAACAGATGTAATGCTCCGCTTTATTAAAATTAAAAAAAGATAACGCTCACAAAAAAAAACACAAAACACTGTTAACTAATTAATTAAATTTAAATAATTTTAAAATAAACATGCTTTCTATGCCTAAAATATTTTTTTTTGATTAAATTAGTAGTACACTAAAATAGTCGTAAAAGAGCACACCTACAATGCTCTCTCTTTAGTTCCCAAATCGTACTTATAATTCTCAAAATGAGGTTAAAAATCATTTTGAGGTTTCGAATAATAGAATCCTACTATTACTATTTTTCAATTACATTTTTGAAACAAATCAGTCGTCTCTTAAAAAGAAATATATAAAAATGGAAAATTATAAATACATCTTGTTTTTTAACCAAATTGACATTAATGCGATAGATCTGGTTGGTGGTAAAAATGCCTCACTTGGTGAACTTTATACGCAATTGAATCCTATTGGTGTCAATGTTCCTAATGGATTTGCTGTTACCGCAAAAGGGTATCGTCTGTTTCGAAAGCAAAACAATTTAGAAAAATCACTGGCTACTGTATTGAATCTATTAGACACAAAACAGTACATTAACCTGTCTGAAATTGGCGAAAAAGCAAGAGCATTAATTCTATCAGCATCTATTCCTGACGAAATACGTGCGGAAATTAGTACTGCTTACCAATCGCTAAGCAAACAAAGCGAGACAAAGAATCTTGGGGTAGCCGTTCGAAGTAGCGCTACAGCAGAAGATTTGCCATCTGCAAGTTTTGCCGGACAAATGGAGTCTTTCCTTAATATTAACGGTGAAAATCAATTAATTGACGCAGTACATCGCTGTTATGTATCTCTATTTACAGATCGTGCTATCAAGTACCGCAATGATATGGGGTTTACAAATCTAGACATCGCAATCTCTGTAGGTGTGCAACAAATGGTACGAAGCGATAAAGCGGCTTCGGGTGTTGCCTTTACTATCGATCCTGACAGCGGTTTTCATAATACAATAATCATTAACGGTAGTTGGGGTCTTGGCGAGAATATTGTCCAAGGAACCATAACACCAGATGAATGGATGGTATTTAAGCCCACTTTAGAAAATTCAAAACTAAATCCCATTCTAAAAAGGCATTGCGGCCGAAAAGAATTTACGATGATTTATGCCGAAAGCAGCGAAGAAACCTCATCTCAACATACCATCATAAATACCTCCACAACTGTAGAAAAAAAAAATCAGTTTTCCTTAAGTGACAAAGAGGTAATCCAACTTGCACACTGGTGCTATACAATTGAAAAACATTATAAAAAACCCATGGACATCGAATGGGCAAAAGATGGACTAAATAATCAGCTCTATATTGTTCAAGCCCGTCCTGAAACGATTTACGGGAAAGATTTAAAACAAGTCAGAGAGATTTATAAACTCACAGAAAAAGGTAACCTTATTACAAAAGGTATAGCATTGGGCGATAAAATAGCTACAGGAAAAGCACGCATACTCAATAGCCCAGAGGAAGGGAATCAATTATTAGAAGGAGAAATTCTCGTTACTGATTTAACGAATCCCGATTGGGATCCAATTATGAAAAAGGCAGCCGCCATTATTACTAACAAAGGGGGACGTACCAGTCATGCTGCTATTGTAGCACGCGAACTGGGCGTAGTTGCTGTAGTAGGTTGTGGAGATGCCACTACAGTAATAAAAAACGGACAGCAAATTACCGTATCCTGCGCTGAAGGTAAAGATGGGAATGTTTATGATGGGAAATTAAAATGGGAAATAACAGAACATGACTTCAGTCAATTATCCATGCCAAAAACTGATCCTATGTTCATTCTTGCAGATCCTGATAAGGCGTTTGAATTGAGCAACTATCCCAATAAAGGCGTTGGTTTGATGCGATTGGAATTTGTCATTTCTAATAGCATTAAGATTCATCCGCTTGCACTTCTTGAACCCGATAAAATAACTGATAAAGCGGTAATTAATCAAATATCTGAATTAACTAAAGGATATAAAGACGGTAAAACTTATTTCATTGACAAACTAGCGGAAGCTGTTTCAATAGTCGCAGCCGCTTTTTATCCAAAAGATGTAATTGTGAGAATGAGTGATTTTAAAAGCAATGAATACGCCAATCTAATTGGCGGAAAATACTTTGAACCTCATGAAGAAAATCCGATGATCGGTTTTCGAGGGGCTTCCCGTTATTACAGCGATTTTTATAGAAATGGCTTTGCCTTAGAATGTGAAGCTATGAAAAAAGTACGAAACGAAATGGGATTTCACAATGTAAAATTAATGATTCCTTTTTGTAGAACTATCGAAGAAGGCCAAAAAGTACTTGCAGAGATGGCTACCAATAAATTAGTGAAAGGCGAAAATGGTCTTGAGGTATACGTTATGATAGAAATACCAAGCAATGTGATATTAGCAGATGAATTTGCCCAACTTTTTGACGGGTTTTCTATTGGTTCCAATGATTTAACTCAACTCACCCTTGGCCTAGACCGTGATTCTGCATTAATTAGTTATTTGTTTAGCGAACAAAATCCAGCAGTAAAAGCTTTAATTAGGGAAACAATACATGCCGCCAAAAGAAATAAAATAAAAGTAGGATTGTGTGGTCAGGCACCTAGTGATATTTCAGAATTTGCACAGTTTCTAGTGGAGGAAGGAATCGATAGCATTTCATTTAATCCTGATGCCATTATCAAAGGCATTGAAAATATTTTGGCAACCGAAATTAAAAACACAGTACGGCTATGAATAATTTTTAAATAAATCAATTATAGAAACTGAATTCAAAAATAAAGTGGCAATCGTGACCGGTGGTTCATTCGGTATTGGAAGGGCAACCGCTCTGGCTTTTGCCAAAAAAGGAGCAAAAGTCGTTGTGGTGGATTGGAAAGAAAATACCGAAACAATTGACCTCATCAAAAAATCGGGAGGAGAAGTCCTATTCGTTAAATGTGATGTGTCAAAATCTTCAGATGTAAAAGCGATGATAGCCACAACAATTGCCACTTTCGGACGATTGGATTACGCTTTTAATAATGCAGGAATTGAGGGCGAATCTGCTCCTGTCCAAGAGTGTTCAGAAGAGAATTGGGACAAAACGATTGGGGTTAATCTAAAAGGAATTTGGCTTTGCATGAAATATGAAATTCACGAGATGCTAAAAAAGAGTAAAGGAGTGATTATCAACTGTTCCTCAGTAGCTGGATTGGTTGGTTTTGCAGGTTTACCAGCTTATGTAGCGTCAAAACATGGTGTTATAGGCTTAACTAAAACTGCAGCTTTAGAATATGCAAAAGATGGAATTAGAGTAAATGCAGTTTGTCCAGGTGTAATAAAAACGGCTATGATGGACCGCTTAACTGGAGAGAAAAAAGAGGTCGAGGAAGAATTTATTAGTTTAGAACCTATGGCCCGCATGGGAAAACCTGAAGAAATTGCAAATACTGTATTATGGATGTGTTCTGATGAAGCTTCATTTGTGACTGGACATGCTATGGCTGTAGATGGTGGCTTTGTCGCTCAGTAACTAATTTTTTAAAATCGATTTTAATCATGACTACATCTAGCAAAATGAATTTGAAAACTAACAGATTTTATCTGTTTATGATCTTTCTGATCTTTCAAGGATGCCAGGCCCAAAATAAAGAAAACGAAAAAGGTACTGAAACGATTCCGAATTCAGCAACTGGCATTACCGCTAAAATATCTTACACTGGGATTGTAGATTTTAGATATGCTGCAAAAATAGCCACCCCCACCGTAGTCAATATTAAGAGTCTCTTTAAATCTAAAGTACCACAAAATCAAAATGGTGATGAAAACGAGTTTTATAATTTGCCTGACCCTCTAAAAGAGTTTTTTCAAAGCGATCCTTTTTTAAGACAATTTAAATTTCAGACCCCTAATTCGTCCGAATATAATTCGATGCCACGAGTGGGAAGTGCTTCAGGAGTACTATTGACCGCTGACGGATATATAGTAACCAACAATCATGTGGTAAAAGGTGCTGACGAAATTAATATCACCTTGTTTGATGGACGTACTTATACCGCTAAAATAGTGGGCACTGATCCCCTTACTGATTTAGCACTCCTTAAAATCGATGAAAAAAATCTCTCCTTTATATTATTTGGCGATAGCGATGTAATAGAGATTGGAGAATGGGTCGTTGCTGTTGGAAACCCATTTAATCTGGCATCTACGGTCACAGCTGGAATTGTAAGTGCCAAAGCGCGAAATATCAACATATTACAAGATCAAGGAGCCATTGAATCCTTTATACAGACTGATGCAGCAGTTAACCCCGGAAATAGCGGTGGAGCATTGGTAACATTAGAAGGGAAACTGATTGGAATAAATACAGCCATAGCAACACCTACAGGAGTTTATGCAGGATATGCTTTTGCTATTCCTGTGGACATTGTAAAAAAAGTCACCAATGACCTAATGAAGTACGGCGTTGTTCAAAGAGCTGTTCTGGGAATCAGCATCAGAGATTTAAACAGTGAACTTGCCAAAACGATCAACATTAACCGTGCTAATGGTGTATATGTAGATGCGGTAATGGACAATGGAGCCGCAAAACAGGCTGGAATCCGAGCCAAAGATGTAATTGTCAGTATTGATAATATCGAAACGATTACGTCCTCAAAATTACAAGAGATTATCTCGCGTAAACGTCCAGGAGATATGGTTAGCATTATGGTAATCAGAAATGGCAAAGACAAAAAAGAACTTACCGTAATACTAAAGAAATATACTCCCGTACCCATTGTTCTAAGTGCCGATTTATTGAAAGAATTAGGTGTCGAACTACAAGAAATCAGCGCAGACGACAAAACCAAATATAATGTTAGAAATGGACTAAAGGTCAAGAAATTATATGATGGAAATTTAAAAGAGTATACAAACATTCGAGAAGGTTTTGTGATTACCGCTGTCAATAAAATACCCGTTACTACTGTAAAATCTTTCATTGAAGTGTTACAGAACCACCAAGGAGATATAATGATTCAAGGAAAATACACTGGGGACCCTACTTTCTATTATTATGTATTTGGGATGTAAAAAATCAACAAATGATAGTGTATTAGTATATTGAAAGCCATTAAAAAAAAAATCCTTGTAACGGATTAAACTAGATTAAAAACATATCAATTGAACTCTTAAAATCAGAAATTATGGAACCAAAAATATTATGTCAAAGTTGTGGAATTCCACTTGACAAAGAAAGTTTAAAAGGAACCGAAGCAAACGGTTTAAAAACGGATAACTATTGTAAATTTTGTTACGATGCAGGTTCATTTGTAAAGCCAAATATGACGTTCGGCGATATGAAGGAAACGGTAGAAACCCAAATGAAGAAATTGAAACTGTCTGAACATGCTATACAAGATACTATAAACATTCTACCCACTTTAAACCGTTGGAAATAAAAAACACATCATGAAAATTTTAATGTACAGCATATACGAATTCGACAAACCATTTATTGAGAATGCCACACACGGGAAATTAGAAATAGAATATACCAACCAACCTTTAAATGAAAATACTGCGAAACTAGCAGAAGGTTATGAGGGTATTTCTCTATTTACACCTGATAATGCCTCTGATACCGTACTTGAAAAATTATATTTCTACGGTGTTAGATATATTGCCTTACGCTCTGTAGGCCATGATTACATTGATTTAAAAAAAGCCCGAGCTTTAGGAATCAAAGTAACCAATATAACAGCATATTCTCCTTACTCAGTAGCGGAGCATGCGGTAACATTATTACTAGCGTTAAACAGGAAAATTATTCTGGGTCAAAAACTCATGCAAATGGGTGACTACCGTCTTGATCATTTAGTTGGTTTTGATTTGCATGGTAAAACGATTGGGATTATTGGAACTGGAAGAATAGGTACTGCTTTCGCAAAAATAATGCTTGGTTTTGGTTGCCAAATTTTGGCCTACGACTCACATAAAAATGAGGAATTACTCCAGCAAACAGCTGTCACTTATACCACACTCGAAAATCTTTGTGCAACTTCAGATGTGATTTCTGTTCATTGTGCACTTAATCATGAAACAAAATACATGTTCAACAAAAGCAGCTTTAACCTGATGAAAAAAGGAGTTATCTTTATTAATACTGCAAGAGGAACTATCGTGAACACGGAGGATTTAATAGATGCAATTAAAATTGGACATATTGGCGCAGCAGGTTTAGATGTTTATGAAAATGAAAACACAATCTTCTTTGGTAACCACATTAATAAAAAAATTGAGGATCATATGTACATTATACTTCGCTCCTTCCCTAATGTTTTAATTACAGGACATCAAGGTTTTTTGACCAAAGAAGCATTAGAGAAAATTGCGCACGACATCATTGCTAATTTTAATGCTTGGGCATACAATGGCGTCTCTCAAAACGAGATCTATTGATTTGTTTAGAATAAAAAAAACTTCGAAAAATAAAATATATACACTTAATAAACAATAACTTAATATCAAAATTTATTTTTCCCTCCGAAAGAAGTAAATCTCCATTTTGTAAAAATTTACTTTTAGAATTTTCAATTCTTTATCTACTTACTAATATAAATATCTTTAAATAATTACCTTTTTGGGTTTAATTAATCCTTATCTTGATTGAAATTTAAAAACGAAAGAACGGTTAATTAAAATAAAGTCAGATGAATATGAATTGGCATTTACTTTCTCTTTCTGAAGTGTCCGAAAAGTTGGAGACATCCACAACAGGCCTAGATGAAAAAAATGTTAAAGACTGCCAGGCCAAGTATGGTAAAAATAAGATTGACTTTAAAAACAAGAACTCTGTTTTACGGATGATACTTCATCAATTGTCCAATTTTATGATTCTGATTCTTATCCTAGCGGCAATTGTCTCAGGTATAATGGGTGACTTAACTGATACTGTTATTATTCTTATCATCATTATTGTCAATGCCGTAATCGGTTTTGTGCAAGAATACCGAGCTGAAAAGGCGATGGAAGCGCTTAAGAATATAATTCCTGAAGAAACAAGGGTAATTAGGGCGGGAAATACTATAAACATTGCTTCTACTGAGATAGTTCCCGGTGATTTGGTTTTGCTTGAAGCCGGAAACAGGATTCCAGCTGATGTTCGTTTTATTGAAACCCACCAATTAAAAGTAGATGAATCAACGCTTACGGGCGAATCAAATACCATTGATAAAATGGCCGAAAAACTGCCTGACGGTGACTACTCCATTGGGGAGCGCAGCAATTTAGGCTTTAAAGGTACTTTTATCACAAAAGGACATGGCAGCGCCTACGTTACGACAATTGGTATGGAGACAGAACTTGGTCACATTGCCCAGATGATTCAAGTAAATGAATCACAAACTCCACTGCAAATACGGTTAGCAGCATTTGGCAAGCGGTTGTCCATAGTAATCTTAATAATTTGCACCTTGATTTTTATGATAGGCTGGTTTAATGGCGAAAATATATTAACCATGCTATTAACATCTATCTCACTTGCTGTGGCTGCCATTCCAGAAGCCTTACCAGCTCTTGTTACAATTGCACTTGCCTTTGGTGCCAAACGACTGGCAAAAAATAATGCTTTGATAAGAAAACTTCCAGCCGTGGAAACACTAGGGTCGGTGACGTACATCTGCACTGATAAAACAGGAACGCTGACTAAGAATCAAATGACCGTTGAGCAAGTTTATGTGACTCCCAATGTAAAAACGGAAACTCTGTTTGTTGAAAACACTGCCTTACTCACTGCAATGGTATTAAATAGTGATGTCTCAGAAAAAGAAGACGGAAGTTGGCATGGCGATTCAACGGAGATCGCTTTAGTACAATATGCATTAAGTAAAAACAGGAATAAAAAGGACTTGGAAAAAGAATTTCCAAGAGTGGCAGAATTTCCATTCGATTCTTCAAGAAAATGCATGACAACGCTACATCAAACAGAAAAAGGAATACTCGTTATCACTAAAGGGGCTGTCGATGTACTGTTAAATAAAATCGCTAACGAACAAGAACCGCTTATTTCTGAGTTTGATCAAAAAGCAAATGACGTAGCAAATGAAGGCTATCGCATTATTGGCTATGCCATAAAAGAAATGAAAAACTTGCCAGAAACTTTAAATATAGATGAAATAGAATCATCATTAACCTTTATAGGATTTGCAGGAATGATTGATCCGCCTAGAAGTGAAGCAAAGAACGCAGTTTCAGAATGCAGACAAGCTGGAATTATCCCAGTAATGATTACTGGCGATCACAAACTCACCGCAAAAGCCATTGCAAAGCAGCTGGGTATTATCACCTCAGAAGAAGATATTATATTGAGCGGAACAAAACTGGCAACGCTATCAGAAGAAGAGTTTTCAGATATGGTTGAACATGTTCGTGTTTATGCTCGTGTGAACCCAAAGCAAAAATTAAAAATCATTAAAGCACTACAAGCAAAAGACCAATTTGTAGCGATGACCGGTGACGGAGTAAATGATGCACCTGCCCTAAAAAGCGCAAATATTGGGATTGCTATGGGAATCAATGGAACAGCCATTACCAAAGAGGCAGCTGATATGGTTTTACTTGATGATAATTTTGCTACCGTTATGATTGCCGTAAAGCATGGTCGAGTTATATTTGATAATATTTTAAAATTTATAAAGTACATTATGACGGGGAATTTTGGAGAAATCTGCGCGATTTTCCTTGCCCCTTTCTTTGGCTTACCCCTTCCTCTACTCGCCATTCATATTTTATGGATTAATCTTGTAACGGACGGGCTACCAGGTTTGGCATTGGCTTCTGAACCAGCGGGAGATAGTATAATGAGCCGCCACCCAAGAGATCCAATGCAAAATATTTTTGCAGGAAAGATGGCATTACACATACTAAGTGTTGGCCTACTAATGGGCTTGGTAACTCTGGGAATTCAATACTGGGCAATACAAGCAAACATTCAACACTGGCAAACCATTGCTTTTACGGTTCTTTGTTTTAGTCAGATGGGACATATTATGGCAATTCGTTCAGGACGCGAATCTCTATTTAAAATTGGAGTTTTTTCGAATAAACCTCTTTTAGCGGCACTGCTGCTAACTGTTTTACTCCAAATGATGATTATCTACGTTCCTTTCTTTAATATGGTTTTCAAAACACAACCGTTGTCGTGGTACGAGTTACTAATAACATTACTAGCATCAAGTATCGTTTTTTGGGCCGTAGAAATAGGGAAATGGATCATTAGAAGTAGTAAATAAATGTAATACGAGCATACCCCTTAGGTTTAAGATCGAGACAAAAAAACTTGTCTGTCCTATATTACCTTTAGTATCATTTCTTCAGAAAAAAAATTGTACTTTAGTGTAAGAACAAAACCCCTTCCCTACACAAATTAAATAATACTCTGATTTTTAAATACTTAATAATAATTATATTGAAATTTATAATATTACTAAACAAGGAAAAATGAAAGGAAAATTCAAAATTGGAAAAGTAGCTGGTATTAATCTTTTTGTGCATTGGACATTTTCGTTACTTATTGCCTTTATTATTTTTATAAACTATCGAACAGGTTATAATGCCGTTCAGATACTGTGGTCAGTAGTTTTCGTTCTATGTGTTTTTATCACGGTTATAATGCATGAATTAGGGCATGCGTTAGCCGCTAAAAACTATGGAATACAAACTAAAGACATCACTTTATTACCCATTGGCGGTTTAGCACGATTAGACAGAATGCCTGAAAAACCACTAGAAGAATTAGTAGTTGCTTTTGCCGGGCCAATGGTAAATATTTTTTTAGCAATAATAACAGGTATTTTCATAACTCTTCCAGACTCTCCGGAGGCACTTGCAGCACAATTATCAGCTGGCGTAAATGCAAGTAATTTTTTCCTTAATTTCTATATTGTAAACATTGTATTAGCCGTTTTTAATTTGATTCCGGCCTTTCCTATGGATGGAGGACGAGTTCTTAGGGCATTACTATCCTTTAAATTTAAAAGACATGTAGCGACCAGAATAGCAGCAAGAATTGGTCAATTTATAGCTGTGGGGTTTATTTTTTTAGGATTTTTTTCTAATCCTTTTCTAATTGTCATAGGGCTGTTTGTTATTATAGCTGCCCAAATGGAAACAGAACACGTAGCTTCCAAATTTATTCTCAAGGGGTTTAAAGTGCGAGATGTAATTATGAAACAATATCAAACTATCGATGCAGATGAGCCGATCAAAAAAGCTATTGCGTTACTACTGGACAGTCAGTCCAAGATATTTATGATAGTCGAGAACAAAGAACCCGTTGGAACTCTAAATCGGGATCAAATTATAGCAGCTCTTTCTGAAAAAGGAGAGAATCTTGCTATACGCTATGCAATGAACAAAAACTTAATCTATTTGGATGCAGAAACTCTTCTGGAAGATACCTTTGAATTGGTGTCTGCTAATAAATCTAACTTAATGCTGGTTATGGAAAATGGCCAACTTATTGGGGTACTTGACACTGAAAATCTTTTGGAGTTTCTTTTAATAAAAGGGGTTAAATCAAAATAAGCATATGCCTAAAACACAAAATACAACCGATCCCGATTACCTAGAACTAGTGTATAGTGGTGAAGACTATTTTACCCGACTCGAAAAAATTATTGAAAATGCGAAATATGAGATTCATCTTCAATTTTATATTTTTGAAAACGATGCTACTGGAGCCAAGATTATAGAAAAACTGAAGGAAGCGGCAGCGCGTCGTGTGGAGGTATATCTATTATTGGACGGCTTCGGTTCCCTTTTATTTCCTAAAGAAGTAGAGGAAGAATTAAGAGAAAGCGGAATTCACTTTCGCTTTTTTTCTCCTTTTTTTTCTGCTAACTCTTTTTATATCGGTCGAAGACTGCATCATAAAGTTGTAGTTGCGGATGCACAGATACTATTAATTGGCGGAATAAATATTGCCGATAAGTACTATGGCAAATCTGGAAAAGAACCATGGTTAGATTACGCTGTTCAGATAGATGATTTGATAATTGCAAAGAAACTTCAATCGGTATGTAGAGACCTCTTTTTAAAAAAAAAATATTTTTTCAAAAAGAAGAAACAAGCGCCTTTAAATACAAAAGAGGGAATGGTAGTCAGTATTATTCAAAATGACTGGCTGAAAAGAAAAAATGAAATCTATGACGCTTATATTAATGCGTTTTCTGCAGCCAAAAAGGAAATCGTCATCGTAGGAAGTTACTTCCTACCTGACCGAAAGATGAAAAATGCACTGAAAAAAGCAGCAAAAAATAAGGTTAAAATTAAATTAATCCTCGCTGGCATCTCAGATGTTACACTTTCTAGACGCGCAACTTATCATATATACGGTGCTCTTCTGGCCAATAATATTGAATTGTACGAATGGAATAAAACTGTTTTACATGGAAAAGCGGCAGTGGTTGATGATTATTGGTCTACCATTGGTTCCTTCAATCTCAACAATTTAAGTACCTACGGGAGTCTGGAAATGAATGTAGAAATTAAATCTGCCACATTTTCTAGTGTCTACTCCACACATCTCAAAGAGATCATTACACACTGCCAAAGGATTACTCCGGAATCCCTTAAAAAAAGGAACACCATTTCTTCCGGTTTCATCAACTGGATATCCTATTGGACTGCAAGAATGATATTAAACATTATGACCTATTTTCCTCATAAGCGACTCAAAAAGTTTTACTAATTCATCTGATTGATTTTTCATTTCTATGGATGAATGCACGAACGAGTCTTCTAATTAGTATATCACTTTCTAATTAAATAGGAATAAGTCTTGCTCCTATTTTTCTAAAATGGTAATGTAAATGCGGTAATAGCGCAATACCTAACATGATAAAAAATATCACAAGTCCCATATAATAATAGTAATCTCTAGCAAACAGAATATTAGTGTGGTTCGCTACCGCTTTACCAAGCATTTTTTTAGCCATTACTTTTGATTTTAGTGTTGAAGCTCCTTTTGCTAAAGCGATATTTTCATACAATTGCAAACGTTTACTTGATTCTATATTTAAAGTAGTGACAGTATTTCCTAATTCATGATAATGCACGCTTGTTTGCCTTAAATTCATAAAAGAAATCAACGCTAAACTGACCGTAAAAGAAAAAAAACGAAAAGAAACCCCACTCAAAGAAGCTGAAAAACTTTTGCTTTCTGGTACCGAAGTTATCAAAAAGAGAACAATTGAAAGCATAAGGATTCCGTTTCCCATTCCTTGAAAAAATAACGGCAACAACACATTTTGCTCATTGGCCTCCGAGCCAAAAACATAAAACATTTGAATATGATAGATTAATAAAAAAGCAAAACCAGTAAGCCAAATTAAGCGCATATTGCGTTTTGTTAAAATAAATCTTGCTGTTATACTTATCCCTATAATGATCCCTAAGGCATTAAAAAACATGATATAAGCATAATGATAAGAGTCTAGATGCATCTTTTCCAAAAAGAAATTATTAGCTACACTTAAATCTCCTTTGCAAATGTAATATAACATAAGCAACAGTGCTCCTAACCTAAAATTACGGGATTTATAGATTGCTAAATCAATGAATGGCCGTTTACTCCTAAGTTGAATGGTAATAAAAATAGTTAGCAATCCCACAATTATAGCGACGCAAATCCAAATGCGTATACTATCAAACCAGTCGTAATATTGACCATACAAAATCACGTAAGCAATTAAAATTAACACTGTAGTGTAAATCAAAAAACTCCTCCAGTCTAAATTAAACAAAGGCAGTCTTTTAGTAAGCAAACGCATGTTTCTTTTTAGACAAAGGAAAAGCAGTAAAACTCCCGGAATTTGAATGTAAATAATAGCTAAATACAGTACATTAAAATCAAAATTTTGAAATATATAAGCATTAAGCAAATAGGTAAAAGCATTTGCAATTAATAATGTTCCGTAAAAAACGGCATATCCCAAAACTCGTGATCTCTCGGAGTGATATTGTGCAAAAATTAAATTTAGAGAAACACTAATTAAAGCGACTGTAACGGCTCCCCCTAGATAACGAAAAACCATAAAAATCATTACGTTATCAGTAAGATAAAGCGTTAAATTTATTGCTGTAAACAGCAACACGCTCATCAAAAAATACGACTTAGAAGCAAAATAGCTAAAAAACCTTCTTTCTAATGGAAAAAAACTAGCAATCCCAATATAGTATAAAACAATCGAAAACTGAATATCTGTAGGGTCTAAACCATAATAACTCGCAGCACTACTTATTCCGCCAATGTAACCTGCCAACATAGAAACTGCAGGTAAAATTGTCAAAAAAATAATAGCTTTAATGCTCCACTTGGGAACCCAACTTTTAAATATACTTGCTGACTGATCCATATTAGTTATAATTTAGGAACCAAAACCTCAGCATTCATTCCTGCGCGAAGATTTTTTGTTTTTGCAACAGCATCAGTCAAAAGTATTCTTACTGGAAATCGCTGAATAATTTTCACAAAATTACCAGTTGCATTATCTGGAGGTAAAAGTGAAAAACGAGATCCTGTAGCGGGAGCAAGAGATTGTATTCTACCATGAAAAGTTTCATTTGAATACGCATCTACATTAATTTCTACCTCCTGTCCTTCTTTCATATTTGCGATTTGGGTTTCCTTAAAATTAGCTACAATCCATTTCCCTTGCTCTTGGTCTACAATAAAGCCTAAGGTCTGTCCTTTTTGAATCAACTGCCCCACTTGTAACGTCTTATCCCCCATAATCCCGTCAGCAGGAGCAGTAATTAAAGCATACGTTAAATTAAGTTTTATACTGGCTACACTAGCTTCTCTTTGTTGGACAGTCGCTTTGGCTACAGCCAACTGAGAATCGGCATCATTAATTTTTCCTTTTGCCGTTTTATACGAGTTTTGAACCGCTTTATATTCTGCTTTTGCAATGTCAAAACTAGTTTTTATAGCTTCAAAATGTTGTGGTGTTACGGCTTCCTCAGCTAATAATTTTTTGTAACGATTGTATTCCTGTTCTTGCTGCCATAGTTTTGCTTTGGCGCCAGCAATACTTGCTTCACTAACTGACGCGCTACTTGTGGTAGTTACCGCATTACTTTCTAAAACTAACAAAGATGCTTTTGCGGAGCTCAACGTCGCTTCTGCTTCTTGCAATTGCATTATGGTTTCATTTTTATCAATTACTAATAAAGTATCTCCTTTTTGTACTTTTTGATGGTCTCTAAATTTAATTTCTTGGACAAAACCAGTTGTTCTGCTAAGTATTGGATTAATATATTCTTCTACTTGCGCATCATTTGTTTCTTCATAACGATACATTTTTACCAATGTAAAAGCGCCGTAAACCAATAATAATAGTAATACCACAGCAGCAATACTGTACGTTATTTTAACTGTTATTCTGTCTATGCGTTCGTGTCTTTCTGTTTTTGTAGCCATGATTATAGGTTTCCTGTATTTTTTTGTAGTTGATAATAATGTAATTGTTCTGAGATTCTGGCTGAGATAAGTTCAAATTGTGCTTGTAATAATTGCGTATCGGCGTCAAGTAAATCAGTTATCAAGGAAAGTTGATTAAAATAAGTCTGGTTGAGAATGCGGTAATTCTCTGTAGCTTGTTTTATATTCAATTCTAACTCTTCAATTTTTTCTTGATCTTCCTGATAGCGTTTGTACGCTTTATTAATGTCTTTTCGCAAATTATCCTGTACATTCTCTTGTGCTAATTTTTGTTCTTCATACAGTATTTTTGCCTCTTCCTCTTTATGGAAATCATGATAAATCGATGAGATATTATACGACAATTTTACCCCTACAACACCTAATAAGTAAGGCGCATTTGCATAAGGATACAGCTTGATTTGCGGATAAGAATAATTATAATCTCCAAACAAACCAATTCTTGGCAATTTATCCGCTTTTAATCCTTCTATATTTAATTTGCTTAAGGCTACTTTTTGCTTTGCAATTTTCTGCAAAGGCGATTTCTTTATTGCTTCATCAATATATTCATCATAACTCAGAAATTTACGACTGTCTATCAAACCTATTTCATCAGTAGGCTTCAAGAGTTGCTCATCAGGGTCACCCATGAAAATATTCAATTCCTGCATGGTTAATTGTTCATTATTGCAAATAGCAGTTAAAGCCGTTTTTTGTTTAGACAATTGCAGTTGTGCTCTGAGCACATCACTTTTTAAAACCACACCTCCATTATATAGTTTTTGGATTAGTTTTAAACGTTCTTCGTTTTGATGAATATTCTGCTTTACTAACTTCTCAAATTGTAAGTACAGTTGTAATTTTAGATATGATTCGGCAACTTGATAATGAATAGTCTCTATCGTTTCTTCTTCTATATACTGAGACAGTTCTTGTTTTACAGCTTCTTTTTGAATGTTTGTTTTAAGCTTATGGCCGTTATAAATATCAAAATAAGCATCAAGAGTAGCACCATAAATGGAATGATCTTCCAGCGGAATAAAGTCGGCTTTGTTCAAAATTCCATTAGTAAAAACTGGAATATTTGCCAGTTTACCATAATTAGCATTAAAACCTATTTCTGGTAATTGTTTGCTTTTTGCGTTTTTCACCGCTTCGGCACCAGAGGAGGCGTGCAAATGGTTTATCTTGATTTCTTTGCTATTTGCCGCCACTTTTTCCCAGACTTTTTCTAAAGAAATAGGAATACTATCTTTAACAACTTCCTGACTCTGGGCTACAGTTGAGCAAAGTGCAAATAAGAATGAAGGCACTACCGTTTTATAACAATTAAGATGCATATTTTTCTCTTAAATTAAAAAGCAAAATTGCGACATATTTTTAGGTCTTATTTTCTCAAATAAGCCATATATTTGTTAATTCGAGCCAAATCAATCTAAACGCTATGCCAGCATCAAAAACCCTGAGTTTTTTAGAAAAAGTGAACCAATATCCTAAGACTACTTATATCTACCATACTAAGATTGAAGAGCGTCTTGCAATGCACAGTCATAATAAACATCAACTTACCTACGTAGAAGGCGGCATGGCTTATCTAAAGACCAATGACAATTCCTATTTTTTACCTGCCAGACATTATGTGTGGATTCCTGCGGGTATGGAGCATTTCATCGATTTAAAAACACAGGTAAGTATGATACGTAATATATATATCCCAACTCATATTTTAAATAGCAATGAATTTTATTCGAAAATGGGAATTTATCCTGCCTCAAATTTGATCATGGAAATGATACTGTTCACCGAAAATTGGAGTGAAAATATTTTTAAAAAAGAAAAAAGCAAATACCAATATATAAAAACCCTAGGAACCATTATTGCAGAAATCAGTAAAAATCCGCTGCCTGTAGTTCTTCCCACAACAACAAACGAAAGATTAAGTCCTATCTTACAATACATCCATCTCAATGTACACCAACCTTTACTTTTAAAAGAAGTTGCAAAATTATTTGGTTTAAGCAGCCGAAGTCTTTCGCGCTTATTTAAAGACACTTTAGATATTTCATTCTTGCAATATGTAAAACTTA
Source organism: Flavobacterium sp. Arc3 (assembly GCF_041431375.1). NCBI lineage: Bacteria > Pseudomonadati > Bacteroidota > Flavobacteriia > Flavobacteriales > Flavobacteriaceae > Flavobacterium > Flavobacterium sp. Arc3. Next base: position 63,876 of record NZ_JASMRI010000023.1, read on the forward strand.
CACGAATCATTCGCAGTATGGAAAAACTATTACAAACCCAAATGTCAATAAGTGAAATTGCTTATTTATCTGGATACAATAGTCCTGCTACTTTTAGTAATACTTTCTATAAATTGATAAAGCTAAGGCCCGTGGATTTTAGAAAAATCAATCGAGAGATTTCAGAATAAATTAGTTAACTGCTTTTAATCTTTAAAAAGCAATTACATAACTGAGACCAATTTCAAAATAAGATTTATTTATAACAGAAAACCATATAACACTCCATTAATAAACTGAAATAAAACATTTTATTACAATTTATCATCTAAAAATTGAGTAAATTTGATAGTATAAGATATCCACTATCCGTTTGCTTTTAACATGCATAATAGGAAGCATTATTGAATATCAATAACTAAAATAGTAATTGAAAATAATTTAAAATGGCATTTATAGACTATTACAAAGTATTAGGGGTCGATAAAAAGGCAACGGAATCCGAGATAAAAAAGGCATATCGTAAAATGGCCCGAAAATACCATCCGGACTTGAATCCAAACGATAAAGAAGCCGAAAGAAAATTCAAGGAATTAAATGAAGCCAATGAAGTATTGAGCAATGCTGAAAATCGTAAAAAATACGATGAACATGGCGAAAACTGGCAACATGCTGAACAGTATGAACAACAGAAAAGGCAACAGCAACAATACCAAGGAAGTGGACAACAAGCCAATTATGGCGGTGGTTTTGGCGACGGTGGAGATTATTCAGACTTTTTTGAATCCATGTTTGGCGGGCGATCTGCAAGAGGTGGTGGTGGCCGTACTGCGCAATATAAGGGGCAGGATTTTAATGCTGAATTGCATCTTGACTTAAAAGATGTTTACACTACCCACAAACGTACCCTTACTATTAACGGCAAAAACATTCGACTAACTATTCCTGCAGGAGTAGAAAATGGTCAGGTTATAAAAATTACAGGACATGGTGCTGCAGGATCTGGAGGTGGCCCAAAAGGAGATTTATACATCACTTTTACCATAGATAATCACACTGCTTTTAAACGCGATAAAGGCAACCTCTATGCAAATGTAGATTTAGACTTATATACAGCCATTTTAGGAGGAGACATTACTATAGACACTTTTGATGGACAAGTGAAATTGAAAGTAGCACCTGGAACTCAAAATGGAACAAAAGTAAAACTGAAAGGAAAAGGATTTCCTGTTTATAAAAAGGAAGACCAATTTGGGGATTTATACATAACCTACGAACTAAAAATTCCAACAAGTCTTTCTGAAAAAGAAAAAGAATTATTCACTGAACTTTCTAAGCTAAGAACCTTATGAATACAGAAAATTTCATTCCCCTAGAAACCTTACGTACCCATTATAACGTTGAATTATCCTTTTTCTCTAATTTAAATGAAATTGGATTGATCGAAATCCAAGTCGTTGAACAAACCCAATATATTCACCAGGATTCCATTTATGAAATTGAGAAAATGATTCGAATGCATCAAGAATTAGATGTTAATCTCGAAGGTATCGATGTGGTTTTTAATTTACTACAAAAAATAGATTCTTTACAAATCGAATTGGTCGCGGTCAAGAACAGGTTGCGCCTATACGAAAAATGAAAAAACAAAGAAATAGCTGCCCTCTCTTTTGAAATATGCTATGGCAATTAATTCGAGCCCTTCCCTAACGTCTAATTTTAAGATTATATATTGAACTCAATACTTAGTCGCAGCATACAGTACTTTTTAACCCTTTAGCACTGCCTTCTTTTATTTAAGCTTTAATTCTCATTTAAATTAATTAGAATGGAAACCACATTTAATACTCTAAAATTAGTTCATCTTGGTATTGATACCCAAAGGGAACATGTGGTTTTCATGCGTAAAGATTGTAATATCTGTACATCGGAAGGTTTTGAAGCGCTAAACAGAGTATTAGTAACCGTGAAACAAAAATCTAAAATAGCCACTTTATATATTATTACAGATGGAATTTTAAAATCCGGAGAAGCAGGATTGTCAGAAAGCGCTTGGAATGATTTAAATGCTAAAGAAGGAGACGAAATTAGTTTTTCACATGTTCAGCCTGTAACCTCAATGAGAAGTATTAGAGCCAAAATGTATGGCAATCAACTGAAGTATGAGGACTTGCAAAATATTATAAACGATATTGTTAAAGGCGAATATTCTAATATTGAGATTGCAGCATTCATAACGGCTTGCGGTGGAGATAACCTCAACATTCAAGAAATCATAGGGCTTACCAAAGCGATGGTGGGTGCGGGACAAAAACTTTCCTGGAACAAAAAAATTGTGGTTGACAAACACTGTGTGGGAGGTCTTCCTGGAAATAGAACAACCCCTATCGTTGTAGCTATAGTAGCCGCCTTTGGACTTACAATACCTAAAACTTCTTCCCGAGCAATTACTTCCCCCGCTGGTACCGCTGACTGCCTAGAAACGATGACAAAAATAGATCTTACCATCCAGCAAATCCAAAAAGTAGTAGAGTTAGAAAATGGATGTTTTGTATGGGGTGGCTCTATAAAACTAAGCCCTGCAGATGATATTATAATCCGTGTAGAGAGAGCGCTTGATGTAGATAGTGAAGGTCAAATGATAGCTTCGGTTTTATCTAAAAAAATTGCTGCGGGTTCCACACATGTGGTTATCGATATCCCTATAGGAAAAACGGCAAAAGTACGAACTGAAGAAGATGCCGAAAAACTAAAATATTACTTCAATGTCGTAGGAAAAGCAATGGGCATCAAGGTAAATGTTATTTTTACTGATGGCACACAGCCTATTGGTAGAGGAATTGGCCCAGCACTAGAAGCTATGGATGTGTTGAGTGTTTTACGAAACGAAAAGGATGCACCTAAAGATTTAAGAAATAAAGCATTACTTCTTTCGGCAAGTATTATTGACATGGTACATGGCACAAAAATTAAAAGTGGATTAGAGCTTGCAAAGGAAATTCTATCTTCAGGAGAAGCATACAAGAAGTTTCTTGCGATATGTCATGCACAAGGTGGCTTTAGAGAACCTGAATTTGCCATTTATAAAGAAGAAGTGAAAGCTGAAAAATCAGGTATTGTCACTGAAATCGACAACAGGAGGCTTGCCAAAATCGCAAAACTTGCCGGCGCCCCGCACGACAGTAAAGCGGGAGTATTACTGAACACCCCTTTAAACACACAAGTGCAAAAGGGTGATGTATTGTACTGTATTTATTCAGAAACAACAGGTGAACTGAAATACTCGATAGACTACATGAAATCACAAAAGAATATTATTTTAATTCAATAAAGGTTATGAAAAAAATATATTTTGCTTTACCTGGAAATGAAGATTTGACAGAAATACTTATTCATAAAGAAAAGGCTGAAAAAGGTATCGTTACCATACGCTCTTTTCCTGATGAAGAAACGTATTTGCGAATTCTATCTGATGTCAAGGATAAAGAAGTGTTTTTAGTTTGTACCCTTCATCAACCAGACACTAAATTATTACCGCTTTACTTTTTGGCGAAGACCGCAAAAGAATTTGGTGCAAAAAGCATTTGTCTGATCTCACCTTATCTAGCCTATATGCGTCAAGACAAAGCCTTCAATACGGGAGAAAGCGTTACTTCAACCTATTTTGCAAATTTGATTTCTGGATTTGCAGACACATTAATCACGATTGACCCCCACCTACATCGAAGAAGTTCTTTATCTGAAATATACAGCATACCTACAACAGTTTCACATGCCGCAGCTCATATTTCAGCCTGGATAAAGTACACTATTGAAAAACCAATTTTAATTGGTCCTGATAGCGAAAGTGAACAATGGGTGTCTGAAGTTGCAAAAAATGCCAATGCACCTTATGTAATTTTAACCAAAGTTCGTCATGGTGATAGTGATGTAGAGGTTTCCATACCCCACCTCGAAAAATACAAAGATTACGTTCCCGTTTTAGTTGATGATATTATTTCAACAGGACGAACTATGATTGAAACAATTAGTCATTTAAAAAATGCCGGAATGAAACCACCTATTTGTATCGGCGTACATGCAGTATTTGCTAAAAATGCTTTTGAGGAAATTAAAAAGGCTGGTGCCCAAGAAATTATTACCTGCAACACAATACTGCATGAAAGTAATCGCATTGACATCAGTGATTTGTTGATTCTTTAATATAGAAATTACAAAATACTCGCCGTCGCTATCCTAATAATGAGTTTGTTCTTCTACTTTTTTGAATAAACACCTCTCCCTTTATTATTAGGATTAAGCAAGCCCTTATGGCTTCATAATCGCTGCAATATTTAAAAAACTAATTCCCTTTAAATACAAACTTCTGTTTTTACGCTTTTTATAAGAGTGCATTTACTAAATATGAAATTATTCAGGCAAAAGATTCTTTTTCCTCGATTAAATCATCAATAAATCAGTTTTACAGCATTTCTAACATCTGATAATCAGTATAATAGTTGTATATTTGAGTAGTTCCTTTTTGCGAAAATTAATTCATGATACCTATGAATACTATTTTTAAGATAATTAAATTAATCAAATCTTTCTTACTTGAAATAGGCGAACTCTCCTATTTTGCCAGTCGCTTTTTCAGAGAGGTTTTCAGACGTCCTTTTGAATTTAAAGAGTTTCTTCGTCAATGTTATTATATGGGGAATCGTTCTTTATTGTTGGTAGCTGTTACTGGATTCATCATAGGTTTGGTTTTTACTTTACAATCACGCCCTACTCTACTGGAGTTTGGTGCCGTTTCCTGGATGCCATCTATGGTGAGTATTTCAATAATTAGAGAAATAGGTCCTATTATTACAGCTTTAATTTGTGCAGGACGAATAGGCTCTGGTATTGGTGCTGAATTAGGCTCCATGCGCGTTACGGAACAAATTGATGCGATGGAGGTCTCTGGTACCAATCCATTTAAATACTTAGTGGTTACTCGAATTATGGCTACTACTTTAATGCTACCGATACTCATTTTTTTTGGCGATGCTATTGCTCTATTTGGATCGTATTTAGTTGAAAATGTAAAAGGGCACGTCTCTTTTTTATTGTATTTCAATCAGGTATTTAATGCTTTGGAATTTGGAGATATAATACCCGCCACAATCAAAAGTTTCTTTTTTGGGTTTGCTATAGGACTAGTGGGGTGTTTTAAAGGATACTATTGCAAAAAAGGAACAGCAGGTGTGGGTATCGCAGCAAACTCTGCAGTAGTTTATACCTCCATGCTCCTTTTTATTATTGATTTTATCGCTGTTTTTGTAACTAATATATTTTATGATTTATAACTAATTATGAATAGCACTATCCAAAATAAAAAAAATATTATAGAGATTAAAGACTTGAAGAAAAGCTATGGAGACAATCATGTCTTAAATGGTTTTAACATGACTCTATATGAAGGTGAAAATTTGGTCATTATGGGAAAATCAGGCTCTGGTAAATCTGTAATGATTAAATGCCTCATTGGATTAGAAAAGCCCGATAGCGGTTCCATATCGGTCATGGGAAAGAAAATTGCAGACCTCAACCGAAGCACATTAGATGAACTCCGAACTGAAATTGGTTTTCTTTTTCAGGGAAGTGCCTTATATGATTCCATGACCGTTAGAGAAAATCTAGAGTTTCCGTTGCGTCGTCACACTAAAAAATTTGGAATACTAAAAGACACCACACCTTTAGTTATGCAAGCACTTGAAAATGTTGGACTAGCAAATGCCGTAAACTTGATGCCTGCAGAACTTTCGGGCGGAATGAAACGTAGAATCGCATTAGCGAGAACACTAATTCTACAACCCAAAATCATTCTTTATGACGAACCTACCACAGGATTAGATCCCATTACGTCCAAAGAAATATTAATATTGATGAAATCAATTCAGGAAAAATACAACACATCATCAATTATCATTACTCATGATGTCGATTGTGCCAGAGTGATTTCAAACCGAATGATCTTACTGATTGATGGTATTAATTATGCCGAAGGTACTTTTGATGAATTAATAGCTTCGACAGACCCAAAAGTGCAGGCTTTTTTTAAATAAATTTAGATATGGAAAAAACGACAACACAAAAAATAAGATTAGGCCTTTTTGTAATAATTGGGTTACTTATATTCATATTAGCTACCTATCTTATTGGTGACAAGCAAAAAATGTTTGGAAATACAAGTCATTTGGAGACTATTTTCAGTAATGTAAATGGTTTACAAATAGGGAATAATGTACGCTATTCTGGTGTAAATGTGGGGACGGTCCGCGCGATAGAAATGATCAATGACACAAACATTAAAGTGGACATGATTATTGACAAGACCATCTTTAAACACATAAAGAAAGATGCAGTAGCAACGATAGGTTCTGATGGGCTAGTGGGAAGTATGATTATAAATATTCTACCAGGAAAAGGAACCCAAACGCCTGTTGAGCCAGGAGACAAAATTAGCTCTTTAAACCGCGTCAGTACGGATGATCTTTTAAAGACCCTAAGCAAAACCAACAATAACGCAGCGCATCTTACAGAAAATTTACTCACAATCACAGAAGAAATCAATCAAGGAAAAGGAACTCTAGGACTCTTATTAAATGATGCTGAAATAGCAAGAGATTTAAAAGAAACCATGAACTACTTAAAAATCTCAGGTAGAGAAACTTCAAATGCCACAAAAAATTTAAATAACCTTCTTGAAGCGCTGAACAGTAATAACAATGTAATAGGCGTTTTGAAAGATACTGCTGTTGCCAATAGTATAAAGAAGATAGTTAATAATTTAGATACTTCAAGTGTGGAAATAAGTAAGGTCGTGACTAACCTTAACAAAACTATCTTAAACATTAAAGACGGTAAAGGGGCACTGAACTATCTTTCTAATGACCACAATTTAGTGCGCAAAATTGACTCTACCATGACTAATGTCAATCAATCCAGTGCTAAATTGAACGAAAATCTCGAAGCCTTAAAACACAATTTTCTGTTTCGAGGATACTTCAGAAAATTAGAAAGAGAAAAAATAAAAGCAAAAAAAAAGTAGCACGCAAAAAATGTAGAAAAGAAATTATAAAATAGTCCATTATGATTACTATAGAAAAGTTAGGAGTAATTCTTAGTCCCACCAATTTAGAATTTGAAAATAGCGGCGTGATAAACCCCGCTATTTATCAAGATGGAAATACAGTTCACATTTTATATAGGGCGGTACAGGAAGGAAACTTATCTACCATAGGCTATGCAAAAATGGACGGGCCAACTAAAATAGTGGAAAGAATGGAAACGCCACTTATTTCTAGAGAATTTGATTATGAAAAACAAGGAGCCGAAGATCCTAGAGTTGTAAAAATTGAAGATACCTATTACATCACCTATACCGCTTATGATGGCGTTAATGCTATGGGAGCATTAGCTACTTCCAAAGATTTAATTCATTTTGAAAAGCATGGAATAATCACACCTACCGTGAACTATGAGGAATATGAAAGTCATGTAAATAAGTGTAATGCCGCCAAGCTAAACCCAAAATACCACCAATATTATAATCTTTTCTCCCAAATTGGGTTAGTTGGTGATGAAACCCGTTTATTACGTGATAAAGATGTACTACTTTTTCCAAGAAAAATAAACGGACAATTTGTTCTTTTACATCGAATTTGGCCAGGAATTCAAATTGTTAAGTTTAACAAGTGGGAAGACCTAACCAAAACCTTTTGGGAGGATTATCTAATGCATCTCACAGATCATATTATTCTGGACCCTAAAGATCCTTATGAAATTAATTATATAGGAGGTGGTGTGCCTCCCATTGAAACTCCTTGCGGATGGTTATTAATTTATCATGGTGTACAGGAGACTACGACCGGAAAAATGTATCATGCTAAGGCTGCTTTACTGCATTTAGAAAAACCTGAAATGGAACTGTCGAGATTACCTTACCCTCTCTTTTCGCCTACAAAAAAATGGGAAAAAGAGGGTATTGTTAATAATGTTGTATTCCCTACTGGTTCTGCATTGTTTGAAAATGACCTTTATCTCTACTACGGCGCCGCTGACAAACATATTGCAGTCGCAAAAATGAATATCAATGAATTACTTCTTGAATTAAAAAAACAACCATAAATATACTATTGTCATGAGATTAGAGAAAGGATTAAAAATGCTGATTGTAAGTTCTTATCCGCCTCGGGAGTGTGGATTAGCTACTTTTTCAAATGATATCATTAACGCCGTAAAAATCGTCTTTGGGGACACTCTTCCTCTTGAAGTATGCGCCTTACAGAATAATGATACCGAAAATAAATACAGTCAAGAAGTAACTTACACCCTTTCGGCAGCTAATCTGGATGATTATCGGTCCGTAGCTGAGAAAATAAATAAACGCAAAGACATTGGTCTTGTTTGTATCCAACATGAGTTTGGCCTTTTTGGAGGTGAATACGGTGATTACATCCTTGCCTTTATATTAGCTTTAAATAAACCAATTGCCACGATATTTCATACTGTTCTCCCTAATCCTGATGAAAAGAGAGAAAAAGTAGTTAATGCTATAGTTGATCTATCAGACTTAATTATTGTTCTCACAAAGAAATCAAAAGAGATTTTGACGATTTTTTATGACTGCCCCACTACAAAAATTCAAGTAATTCCTCATGGCAACCACAATGTATTGTGGGAACAAAAACAGGAGTTAAAAGACAGCTACAATTATTCTAACAGGATTGTGCTTTCCACCTTTGGACTTATCAGTGAGAATAAAAATATCGAAACAACCTTGTCAGCATTACCTCAAATCGTAAAAAAACATCCCAGTTTACTCTATTTAATAATTGGGAAAACACATCCCGAAATCATCAAAAAAGAAGGGGAAAAATACCGCAAAAAACTGGAGAAGATTGTGGAAGAAAACGATTTAGAAGATAATGTGATTTTTATTAATGAATACGTGGAGCTGAAACAACTGTTGGAATATTTGACATTATCTGACATCTATTTATTTTCATCGAAAGATCCAAACCAAGCTGTCAGTGGAACCTTTGCTTATGCCATGAGCTGTGGTTGTACTGTAATATCAACACCAATACCGCACGCAGTTGAAATGCTCTCGGATAGTACAGGAATTTTACTAACTAAATTTGACGACTCCGAAGAATTTAAAGAAGCAATATTAAGACTTATTGAAAATAAAGAGCAAAGGATTAATATGGGTAAGAATGCTTTTTCTGAGTCACACAGTACCTCTTGGGAAAATATTGCAATTCAATACAGGCTGTTATTTGACAAATTGACTAATAAAGAAGAGGACTTAAACTTCTGTTTTCCACCAATAAAATTGGATCATATAATAGAAATGACAACTGATTTTGGCATACTCCAATTTTCGAAATTTAGCCAACCTGATCCTGAATCAGGATACACATTAGATGATAATGCAAGAGCTTTAATAAATATGGTAATGTATCATAAAATTAAGCCTGACGATGAAACCTTGTCATTAGCAAACACCTATTTAAAATATATAGAAGGGATCCAAAGACCAAACGGCTGGTTTGATAATTACAAAGACTATAACAACGAATTAACCAGTCAAAATTATGACGTCAATCTCGAAGATGCCAATGGAAGAGCTTTATGGAGTCTAGGAACGACCCTCGCACATAAAAACACACTCCCAGTGGAAATAGTTGTAAGAGCAAAAAGATGTTGGGACAAAGCGATTGTACAAATCGATGAATTCAGTTCTCCAAGAGCAATAGCTTATGCTCTAAAAGGTCTTTATAACTACTATTCTGTTTATAAAGATCCGGAAATTGAAAAAAAAATAGGGAACCTAGCAGACGAATTATTGCGCCATTATCATATTAATTCAGATGTAAATTGGTGTTGGTATGAAGATTATATGACCTATGCTAATAATGTATTACCTGAAGCAATGATGCATAGTTACCTAGTTACCGGAAAGATGAAGTATAAAAAAATAGCACTAATTACATTTGACTTTCTGCTATCCCATTATTTCATGAAAGGACAACTTAAGGTAATCTCAAACAGAGGATGGTTTAAAAAACAAAACGAAAGAAATTTTTATGGAGAACAACCCATTGAAATAGCGACTACAATTATCGCTTTAGATTTATTTTATGAGGTTACCAAAAATACAAAATACAAAGATCAACTAAAGTTAGCGTTCGTTTGGTTTTTAGGTAATAATCACCTGAAACAAATTATGTATAACCCAGAAAATGGCGCTTCGTATGACGGACTTGAAGACAAACACATCAATATAAATCAAGGGGCTGAGTCAACCTTGTGTTTTTTTAAAGCTCGTTTAATAATGGAAAAACATGCTTAATTATAACTACCTTTAGTTCTTTATGCAAAAAGAAGCGATTGCATAATTTAGAAACTAGAGTATTCACTTACAGTTTATTAGTCTCAAAAAACAAGACTAATCCACAAATATATCATTATATTTAAAAATATATTTATGTTTTGACAAGCTAATGTATTATATTTCACAAAATAGATCTCCATTATCACTAGTGGAAACCATTAAAAATTAAAAAATATAATTAATTTTCTATGACAATTATAATTTCACTTTGCCTACTGCTGCTTATCGCATACTTATTTGACCTTACGGCATCAAGGACAAAAATACCTTCAGTTATATTACTGTTACTGCTAGGCTGGGTCGTTAGAGAAGCAACACTTTTACTTGATATAGATTTACCTGACCTTTCTGCTACTCTACCTGTATTAGGTACAATTGGACTTATACTAATTGTATTGGAAGGCTCATTGGAACTGGAACTCAACAAATCTAAAGTGAGTTTGATAAAAAAATCATCTATAGGTGCTTTCCTTCCTTTGATTGTATTAGCTTTTTCTCTTGCCTACTTACTGCAGTATTACGGAGGATATTCCTTTAGATCCAGCCTGATCAATGCGATCCCATTTTGTGTGATTAGTAGTGCCATTGCGATTCCAAGCGTAAGAAACCTTTCTTCGAGCCAAAAAGAATTTATCATTTACGAAAGTAGTTTATCTGATATTTTTGGTGTGGTTTTTTTCAATTTCATAGCATACAACACCAGTTTTGGCTTAGAAACATTTGGCTATTTTTGTTTAGAAATACTAATTATAATTGCAATCTCTTTTGTAGCAACGATATTACTGTCGTTCCTTCTAAATAAAATCGAACATCATATTAAATTTGTTCCAATCGTGCTGCTAATTATATTAATTTATGAAGTATCAAAAATATTCCATTTACCGGCACTTATTTTTATTCTGGTATTTGGATTGTCAATTGGTAATTTAGATGAATTAAGACACTACAAATGGACTCAACAGTTTAGACTTGACCTATTGAACAAGGAAGTTATTAAGTTTAAAGAATTGATAATTGAAGCGACCTTCTTAGTTAGAGCATTATTCTTTCTTTTATTTGGGTATTTGATTAAAACTACTGAAATTGTAAATCCAGATACGTTTATCTGGGCTCTAGGAATTGTAGTAATGCTTTTTATTTTACGTTTCATTCAGCTAAAAATTTCTAAAATGCCTTTATTTCCTTTGCTTTTTGTAGCACCTAGAGGGCTTATTACAATCTTGCTATTCCTAGGTATAGCTCCAGAACATTCGATCTTGTTAGTTAACAAATCATTGATTATTCAGGTAATCCTGATTACGGCAATTATAATGATGATTGGTTTAATGATAACAGCTAAAAAGAGAAAAACAATTCTAGAAGAAAAAAGGAAAGCAAAAGAAGCCGAACTTGGTGAAAACGTAGAAGTATAAAACATAAAAATCCGCCACTTTAGACTGAACCCAAAAGTTTGGACAAATTTATAATTAATTTTGATAATAATGAGCTCGATATTGTATCGGGCTCA
>NZ_JASMRI010000024.1:0-72269 GCF_041431375.1 Flavobacterium sp. Arc3
AAAAGGAGCAAAAAACTATAGTTTTCTACTCCTTTTTATTAACAATTAATTCCTAAAAAGACTTTTTCAGTGCCCTCCTATTTTGGGCAGTTGTTTTTTTATCGTCAACAATTTGCGGTAAATATATGGAAATGTAGTAACATAAACTTAAAATTCCATAACTATCAAACGGTCTATAATGCTTATATTTAAGTAAGATTTTTAAAGAAACAAATTAAAAATTAATTTGTTTCTAATGTTTAATTTAAATAATAAAATAATATGTTACAGAAAAAAGATACCGCACCCGATTTCACGTTATACGCTTCACCCGACAAAGAAATATCATTATCTGATATGAAAGGTAAAAATGTAATCCTTGCATTTTATCCTGCAGATTGGAGTCCGGTTTGTAGCGACCAAATGGCTTTATACAATGAAACGCTTAAATATTTCAAAAAACAAGATGCCGAAATATTAGGTATATCAGTAGATAGTAAATGGTGTCATAAGGCTTTTGCCGAATCCCGTAATTTACACTTCCCATTATTAGCCGACTTTGAACCTAAAGGTGCAATTTCAAAGGTATATGGGGTTTATGATGAAGCCGAAGGTCAGTCTAAACGAGCTTTATTTGTGATCAATAAAGAAGGTGTTATCGAATGGAGCTATGTTTCTCCAAATGAAGTAAATCCTGGTGCCGATGGTATTTTAGAAGCATTGGAAAATATGAATAAATAAAAAAAAAAGAAATGAGTTTACATCCAGAAATTAATAAAAAAGACCACATCAAAGGAGATTCAAATGCTAATTTAGAAATTGTAGAATTTGGTGATTTTCAATGTGGTCATTGTGGTGCAGCACATCCAGTAGTAGAAAAAATAACAAAAGAATTTGGAGGCCAAGTTAAATTTGTATTCCGTAATTTTCCTTTATCAGAAATGCATGCACATGCTCTCGATGCTGCCAGAGCCGCAGAAGCTGCTGCAATACAAGGAAAATATTGGGAGATGCACAATAGTATTTTTGAAAACCAAGAGTATTTACAATCGAATGACTTTATTGTGCATGCCGAAAAACTAGGACTAGATATTGAAAAATTCAAAGATGATATGCAACTAACTAGTGTAGCAGAAAAGATAGATAATGACTTTGAAAGCGGTATTCGAAGCGGAGTAAATGGTACGCCTTCCTTTTTCGTTAACGGAAATAAATTTGACGGAGATGCTTCTAATTTGTTAGAATTAATTCAAAATAATATTCAATAAGATCTTTCTGTTAAAAAATAGTTTTGATAGTGACCTAGGTCATTTTAATTGTTTTTATACTTCGATACCTTCGTAAAATCATTAATTTAAAACTAAAAAAATGAAAACACCTAATATTGGAATTTCAGCAGAAAACAGACAACTAATAGCAGACCAATTATCAAAAATAGTAGCAGACGAATTCATACTTTATTCAAAAACGCTTAATTTTCATTGGAATATTGAAGGCCCTGATTTTCATTCAGTGCACTTATACTTAGAAACGTTGTATCAAGAGCAACAAGAAACTGTTGATACTGCAGCCGAAAAAATACGCGCTATAGGTCATTATGTACCCGCTACTTTAAGTAAATATTTAGAATTAACACATCTTACAGAACAAACAAAGGGAAAGAACGATAGTCAAAGTATATTCACTGAATTGTTAGAAGACCACGAAAGTATAATTGTTTTTATTAGAGAAGAAATACAACCCATTGCGGAGAAAATGAAAGCTGATGGTATTAGTGATTATATTACAGGATTGATGGAACAACACGAGAAAACTGCTTGGATGTTGCGTTCACATTTAAAATAAAATAGTGCTTTAAGCATATCTAATAAGCTAATTTAAAAACCCAAGCAGTATCAATTCTGTTTGGGTTTTTAATTATTTAGGATAGTTAGCTTTTCAAATTAGTGTTGTATTAACTGGGAGTTTGAAAAAAAAGGGCCGTTAAAAAAGCCGTTATAATCTAACAAGTGTAAAATAGGAGTAAACAATATTACATTAAAAAATATAGTGAATGCTGCCGATATTAATACAAAAGATATTACCGTAAAAGCTTATGAACACACCATAAAATTGACGGTTAAAGTACATTTATTGAAAGAAAAAGAGAATGCAATAAGAACAGCTTTATATGCACCAGGAGTATATAATCTTGAAAAGGAGTTAGAAGTTGAATATTAACTTTTGTCTAAAAAAAGATAAAAGAAGTCAATATGAACGTATTCTTATAGAAACTACCGTAATTCAAAAAAATGGATTAAGGAAATTTTGTGTAATGACCTAGGTCAGTCATTAGTGAGTTTTTCTGTAGTAGTTTTGTGTCAGCAGGCAAAAATAGGAGTCCTGCTTTAGAAAAAGAATATAAGAAATAATTAAAACTATAGAAATGAACTATAAAAATATTACAGTAGCTGGAAGTGGCGTTTTAGGGTATCAAATTGCGTTTCAAACTGCGTTTCATGGCTTTCATGTAACCGTATATGACATCAATGATGCTGTTTTGGAAAAAGCAAAAGAAAAATTTAAAAGCTTGAGTGAAGCTTATAAAAAAGATTTAATGGCTACAAAAGAGCAATTAGATAAAACCTTTCAAAACCTTAGTTACAATTCTGATTTAGCAGTTGCTGTTGCAAATGCCGACTTAGTAATTGAAGCTGTACCCGAAAACCCAAAAATAAAAATAGATTTTTACAATAAATTAGCAAAAGTAGCTCCTGAAAAAACTGTTTTTGCGACAAACTCTTCGACACTTTTACCGAGTGAATTTGCTGAAGCAACAGGAAGACCTTCAAAATTTTTAGCATTGCATTTTGCAAATACGATTTGGATTCATAACACGGCAGAAATCATGGGACATGCTACTACAGACCCCAAAGTTTTTAAAGACGTAGTTAGTTTTGCCAAAGCTATTGGGATGTTGGCTTTACCACTACACAAAGAACAGCCGGGATACATCCTCAACTCTTTATTAGTCCCCTTGTTAAGTGCTGCGACAAACTTGTTAGTAAATGAAGTTGCTGATCCAGAAACGATAGATAAAACTTGGATGAAAGCTACTGGAGCTCCACTAGGACCTTTTGCAATTCTTGATGTTGTAGGGATTACAACAGCTTATAATATTAATATAATTGCTGAAGAGAAAAATCAAGATGAATTAAAAATTAAAACAGTAAAATACTTAAAAGAGAATTTTATTGATAAAAATAAATTAGGTGTTGCAACTGGCGAAGGGTTTTATAAATATCCTAATCCAGCTTATAAAGATCCTGATTTCTTAAAATAGATTGTAACTGATTATATAGGTTATGTCATTTAATTATTGAGCTTTTCCTGAAAAAGGATTCCGCCGTTAAGGAGTTGTTGTTTGTGTTGATTTGCCTTTAACTATGTGGCCAGACAAGCATATATCGCTTTTGGGCGTGCTGTAGTTGCTGCAGCTTTTGAAGGTGTTGACAGCACACTTATGGAAGGTTTTGATCCAGATTCTTTAGACAAGATTTGAGGATTGAGAGAAAAAGGACTTCGAAGCTGCGTATTATTGGCCTTAGGATATCGGGATGTAGAAAACGATTGGCTGGTTAATCTAAAAGAAGTTCGGAAAAGTACGGAGGATTTGGCTACTTTTATCGATTGATAGTCTTACAATAATGGTAGAATTAAATTAGAGTGGTTCAAAGGCAATTTGTTTTTTACTAGGAGTTGATTAACTAGCGGATTAACTAATTTTTAAACTTAAGTATATGAGAATTATTTCTTGGAATATAAATGGCATAAGGGCTATTGTGAAAAAAGATTTTTTTGAATCAATCGAAGCAATGAATCCTGATATCCTGTGTTTACAGGAAACAAAAGCTCAGGATAGTGAAGTTGAAAAGGCCTTATTACCACTGAAAAGTTATAATCATAATTATAATTCAGGAACTAAAAAAGGTTATTCAGGAACAGCAGAATTAAGTAAAACAAAGCCTATATCATTTACTAACGATATGAACTTTTTAGAACACGATGCTGAAGGAAGAATACAGTGCGCTGAATATGTAGACTTCTATTTGGTAAACGTTTATGTTCCTAACTCTGGACAACAATTAGATCGTTTAGACTATAGAAAAAAATGGGATATCGATTTTCTCCATTACTTAAAAGAGTTAGAGAACACTAAACCTGTTATTGTTTGTGGTGATTTTAATGTAGCTCATAAAGCAATTGATTTAAAAAATGATAAAGCAAATTACAATAAAACAGCGGGTTATACTCAAATTGAAATCGATGGAATGGATAATTTTATCAATGCAGGGTTTGTAGATTCTTTTAGATATTTTCATCCCAATGATATTGCATATACCTTCTGGAGCTATCGTTTTAAGGCAAGGGAGCGTAATACGGGTTGGAGAATTGATTATTTTTTAGTTAGTAGTTCTTTGGTTGATAAAATAAAATCTGTGGAAATATTGCCTCAATATCATGGGTCAGATCATTGCCCAATTAGTATGGAAATTATTTTTTAGTGTGATCAAATTACTCACCGTCGCGCGTTGAGGTACTCTTTTAAAAACATCTATTTGAAATGCGCTTACGGTAGATAAATTTGAATCTGCGTTCATCAATACTAGCCCATAGCCTAATTTCGATAATTTATAGTCCTGAATTATTTCCCTGTTGATTGCGCTATAAACTGGCTTAAAATGTTTTTGAACCTAGATTCCTGAAGCATTTGCAACCTTAACAGCCGTTGCAAAAGCATTTGCAATTTGATCTGGTGATAATCCCTTGTCTAGTAGGTCACTGGCAAAATACGTCATATTTATGGTGTAGTAAAAATTCATAAAATTATGAATGTTATTATTTACTTTGTATCCTTTTTCAAATAGTATTAGTTCCATATTTATAGTTTCTAAAATAAGATGTAATCACGTCATTTTTATTAATGTCTATTTTAAAAAAGTAGGCTTTTTGTTCTAATTCCGGTGTTAGTTGTTTAAAAATTAGCTAAACAGTATGTATAAAAGTCTCAGGAAAACAACTGGTTTTTATTCAATCAAATGTTTGCTACTTCGTGTTATAATTTTATTCTCAGTACAAGTGTCTAATTATCATAAGAATATCGGTTCAATAAACTTACTTGTATTATTTTTTTTGCTTCATTCAAAAGTTGTTCAACTTCCTCAAGCGTATTATTTCTTATTTGGGCAATTTCTTCCAGCTCTAGTTGTTGACTACTAAACAACTCAAAAACATTTCGCATCGAGTAAGGTAAATTGTGTAGTACCATTGCTATGTGTTTTTGAATTTCTTCGGCACTTATGTCTTTATCAATTTTTTCAATCAATGCCTTTTGATTATCTTCTATAAAAACGTGGTTTAAAGTATAATCATTGTGGTTGTAAGACATATCATCTAGTTCTTCAATCATTAGTAAATCTCCACCACCGTCTGTACTATAATTTTCCTGCATTTCATCCCATTCAGGTTTGGAATAATCATCAATATTTTTAAAGAAAAATTCATCAAACTCTTCTTCTACGATAATATCATCTAGCAATTCATTAGTTTTCTTGAATAACCAGAGATAAAAATCTTTTTCATGCTTAACGTCCTCTATGTTATCATAGATTGTAATAAAAAGTTGGTCTATAATATCATCTGCTTTGAATTTATTTTTCGAAAAATGTCCTTTTTTAATTGCTGTGTTCAGTTGTCCAGTGACATACTTTTTTATTTCAGGCATTATTTTCAACACCAATGCATTAAAATTGGGCTCATCACCTTCATTTTTTAGTTGAATAAGATCCTGAAAACTATTGCTTACGAATAAACGGAACTCTTTTTTGTTATGAGAATGTGAAATATTTGTTTGCATAAGACGATTGTTTTAATAAGTTAAGTATAAAGGTGCAAACTTGCTAGTACAGATAAAATGACGTAGGTCAGTCTATAAAAATAGAGCAACTGACTTACATCATTTAATTTGCTTTATAATCGAAGTATATTTGAATAAAATGTTTGTCATGTGGCTGAAAAACATGGTTTTAAAAAACAATATAGAAGTAGTATAGTTGTTGAAAATAATTTCTTTAGTCCATTAAAATTGAACCAAAAGGAGAATATATTCCCTTAGACCTTAAAACAGAATCGTATGAAAACACAGCGTCATAATATCCAAATTACGCATAAGGAAAAAATTTTATTTCCTGAGTCTGGAATAACGAAAAATGATTTAATTGTTTATTATGAAAAAATAGCTGATCACTTACTTCCCTTTTTAAAAAACCGCCCTTTAACAATGCAACGTTTTCCAAAAGGAATCGAAGAAGAAGGGTTTTTCCAAAAAAATGTACCTCTATTCTTTCCTGATTGGATAAAAAAAGAAGAGATTAGAAAGGTTGGTGGCTGGTTAAATCAAGTAATTTGTGATACTAATGAAACACTACTTTATTTAGTAAATCAATATGTTATTACCTTTCATACCTCATCGAGTACAATAGATAACATTGAATATCCAGATAAACTTATTTTTGATCTAGATTCTCCAAAAGAAAATTTCGAATTGGCTATCGTAGGAGCTAAGGCTTTAAGAGAACTATTAGAAAATAATTTGGGATTTAAGGCCTTTTTAATGACTACGGGGTCTAGAGGATTACACGTTATTGTTCCTTTAAAACAAAAAGAAGACTTTAATCAAGTACACGCTTTTGCTAAAGTAATATCAAATTATATTGCTAGTCATAACCCAGATACATTTACAACTACAATTCGTAAAGATAAACGGGAAGGATGTCTATATATTGACTATCTGCGAAATTCTTACGGCCAAACAAGTGTTGCGCCATATTCAGTAAGAGCTATCGAAAAAGCGCCGGTAGCTACCCCTATATTTTGGAGTGAATTAGAGGATGATAATTTAAATGCACAGCTTTGGAACATCAATAATATTTTTAAAAGACTCGAGACAAAAGATGATCCTTGGAAAGATTTTCATGTTTCTGGAGCAAGCATTAAAAATGCTAAAGCTTTGATGGAACAAAAGTTAAGTTCGAAATAATTGATTGAAATATTTCGAACTTTCTTAGTTAAATAAATAGTGTTCTAGTAATTATTAAGATAGAAAAGCGTATATCATTAGCTATGATGGTTTTATGCTTCTTCGCAATTGAATTATAGAAATTGAATTTAACTGATTTAAGTACTTTAAAAAGTGAATTGCTAGTGATTATTTGCAATTTGTCCTAACCTATTTTTGTCTAATATCACCAGTTTTCTGTTTGTTTCAACACTAATTAATCCTTCGTTTTTAAATTCTGTCAACATTCTAATGGCTGTTTCTGTAGCAGTCCCAATAAGTCCGGCAAAATCTTCTCTGGGAATGATAATTCCCGTATGGTTGTCATCTTTCATCATTCCTTTTTTGTCTAGTTCTAAAAGTGCTTTGGCAGTTCGTTTTCTTACAGTTGCAAATGCCATATCGACCAGTTGCTCTTGCAGTTCAATGATGTTATTAGATATCATACCAAAAAACTTATTTGAGACATCTCTATTTCCATATAGCAGTTTAGTAAATTCTTCTTTTGGAATCGATAAAATCTCTGCATCTTCTAATACACTGGCTGTTTCTACATAAGTTCCAGTTTTAGCAAGCAGGGATAGCTGACCTATAAAATCTCCGGGGCCATATAAACCCATAACAAATTCTTTTCCTGACTCTGTAGATCGGTATGTTTTTACATTACCTGTTTTAATAAAATATAATTGAAGCGCAGTACTTCCTTCTCTAAATATTTCCTCCTTGTTTTTATATTTTTTAAGAGTATGTTCTTTAGATAGCTCTTCAAGATTTAGATACTCTGATGCTTCATTTAGGAATTCACTAATGCCGTCAATATTGTTAGAAAACTCCTTTGTTATAAATTCCTTTTTCTTTAAGCGACATTCTATTGCGTCTAATAAATCTTCCTCTTCAAAAGGTTTAATTAAATAATCATCGGCACCTAAATTCATGCCCTTTCTTATATCGGCCTTTTCAGATTTTGCTGTGAGATAAATAAAAGGAATATTTGCTGTCTTTGGGTTTATACTTAGACATTCATACACCCCGTAACCATCTAATTCCGGCATCATAATATCGCAAATAATAATATCTGGAAGATGTTCGATTGCTTTTTCAATCCCTATTTTACCATTTTCAGCAGTAATGACATTGTAATTTTCCAGTTCAAGAATATCGGCTGTATTTTCTCTTACGTCTTGATTATCTTCAATTAAAAGTATTTTCTTCATTTTATTTTTTATTTAAAGGAAACTCAATAAAAAAAGTAGTGCCCTCATTTAATTGACTCTTAAAACTAATAGTACCACCCATTAATTCTGTGTACTGTTTCACAATGTTTAGTCCTAAACCAGTTCCTTGAATATTTGCAGCATTATTAGCACGATAAAACCGCTGAAACATATTGTTTTGATCTTCGGTAGGAATTCCAATACCTTGATCTTTTATTTCTATATATACAAGTTGATGATTAGCTTCTATCGTAATAATTATTTCTTTATTATCTTCTGAATATTTTATTGCGTTCGATAATAAATTATATATGATATGTTTAAGAAGTTTTAAATCTAAAAACACTTCAATTATTAAATGGTCACATTTTAATGTGATTATTTGGCCATTTTTTTTGATTCCATCTATTTCGTCAATTAATGATTTTGAGAAATCCACTAAATTGAATACTTGTGGTTCGGCAATTATTTTTCCTTCTTGCAGTTTACTCAGAGAAAGGAAATCATTAAGTATCACTACTAGGTTTTTAACATTTGACCTTATTTTAGAAACATAATTTAATCTTTTTTCCTCTTTACCGGCTTCATTTTGCTTTTCAATTAATATAGCAGAAGAAAGAATAGCACTCAAAGGTGTCCTAAATTCATGCGACGCCATCGAAATGAAACGTGATTTTAATTCGCTCAATTCCTGCTCTTTTTTTAAGGTATTAAACATTTCAAACTCAGCCTTCTTTTGCAAGGTGACGTTATTAAAGATTAATAAAACTTGCTCAATTTTTTCGTCCTTATTCGATAAAGGGGTAGTGTTGACTAGATAATGCTTGTCTTTATGTTCAATTTCAAAAGAGATATGTTCTCCTTTGAGCGTTTTTTTGATGTTCTCTTTAACTTTTGCCTTAATATAATCTGTAACTCCAACAACGTCATCAACTCTGGTTTCTTTATCGGCTAAATTTTTGAAGCCCAACGCGACTAATTCTTCTCCTGCAATAAATACGATCTTAAATTTTGAGTCAATTACAGTAATAAATCCCCGTGGAAAATTATGAGAGACATTATCAAGCAATTGCTTACTTCTCAAAACTTTGGTTTCGGCCTCCTTGGTTTCATGTATTTGATTCTGAAGACTTACATTAGATTCCGTTAATTTTTGTACGACAGTTGTAAGTTCTTTAGTTCGCTCTTTTACTTTTTCTTTTAACTCTATAGTGTAATCGCGTAATTTTTCTTCGCTCTCTTTTAATTTGTCTTCTGCTTTCTTCTGCTTCGCAATGCTATTAGTTACCCCAATAATTCTTTCCGAATTTCCGTCTGTATCTTTAAAAACTTTTCCTTTTTCATGAAGCCAATGTACTGATAAATCAGGATGTACTATTCTATATTCTATATTATAACTGCTACTATTTTTTATTGCTTCGGCTATGGTTGACTCTACAATGTCCCTGTCTTCAGGATAAATTTTCTGTAAAAAATCTAAGTAGCTAACAGTATGTTCTTCTGGCTTAAAGCCAAACAAATAATTTTGATATGAATCCCTCACAAAACTATTTGTATGTAAATTCCGGTACCAGGAGCCAAATTCACCCGCTTCCAAGGTCAGTATTAATCTTTGTTCGTTTTCGAGGATGCTTTTTTCTGTAATTTTACTTTCGGTGATATCGCGTACAATGCATAGAAAATTACTCTCATCTGTTTGAACTATTCGTGATTCTAAATGTTTCAACTCACCCATAATGGTAAGTGAATATTCTACGATTTGATTTTTTTTAGTTTTTTCGCAATTAGCAAAACCCATTCTTATTTTATCGCAAACATTTTTTGGAAGTAGCTTATCAATATTTTGACCTATGTGCTCGCTGTAAGCTGCTACCAGCTGAAAATCATTTGGAGCATTAACTTCAAGATGATTTCCGTATTTGTCATAAAGAATCACTAAGTCTGGTAAAGCCTCTAGTATAGCCTGGGTTTTTTCTTTACTGCTTTCTAGTTTTAATTCAATATTTTGATGCTTAGTAATATCTTGAATGGTGCCATACATTTCTTTTGCACTGCCTTCTTCATCATAAACTGTTTTTCCTTTTGCGAGGATATATCTTGTAGTACCATCTGGCCTAACGATCCTTTTCTTGTATTTATAGCTCGTTTTATTTATTATACCTTCGTATATCGTTTTGGCAACATTTTCTCTGTCTTCTGTATGAATAAAATTTCTTACGGTTTCTTTATTTAGCCGCTCATCTCCTGGTGGAAGGCCATAGATTCTATAGAATTCGTCTGACCAACTTCTCTCGTTAGTTTGTAAGTTCCAATACCAGTTTGCAACATGCGCAATTTGCTGGGCTTCTGCCATTCTGCTTTCGCTAACTACTAATGCCTGTTTTGCAGACATACGCTGCGTAATGTCAATTATAAAAGCAATTACCACTTGTTTATTGTCTATTTCAGTGGGACTTAAGCTTATTTCCAACTGAAATTGCGAGTCATCTTTTTTTAATCCCCATAAATCTAAATCGTGTCCCATACGTCTAGCCTTGGGTTTTGTAGAATAATTGGCTCTATGGGATTTGTGATTATTTTTAAATTTAGCTGGAATAAGACTTTCAACTTCTTTTTGAATTAATTCATTTCTTTTGTAACCAAACATTTGCTCGCTAGCAGGATTTGCTTTAATAATTAAACCATTTTCATCAATTACTAAAATTCCTTCTACTGAAGACTGGAAAATACTTTTAAAAAGGATGTCATCTTTTGGATTATCAATCATTTTTACTATTTTTAAATTCGTCCACTTTCCTTAATTTTGGTAGAGAATCAGGATAATTTTCTTGTATAAAGCCTATAAGCTGTTCTCTTATCTCACAGCGCATATTCCAAACATCTGTAGCATTTTTAGCACTAAAGGTGGCCCGTAATTCAATGGTTCGATCATCACTGTTTGTAACTAATAATTCACCTACTTTATTATCCCATAACAGATTATCTTTTAAAAGTGATAGTAATTTTGTTCTCAATATCGCAACAGGAAAGGTATAATCCACATGCAGAAAAACACTGCCAATTAATTCTCTAGAACTAAAGATCCAGTTTACAAATGAGTTATCGCTAAAGAAATTTAGGGGTAAAACGAGACGTCTCCAATCCCAAGTTTTAATGACCACATAGGTTAGAGTTATATCTTCAACAACGCCAAATTCTCCTTGTATAACAACTTCATCATCTATTTTAATAGGCTGGGTAAAAGCTATTTGAAAACCAGTTATTAGATTAGCAATCGATTTTTGAGCAGCGACACCTGCTATAATACCTATAACGCCGGCTGAAGTTAGAATAGTGGTACCTAGCTTTCTTGCCGCTGGAATATTCCATAAGATTACTGCAATAGCAATAGTGATAATGATAATAATGGAAAAACTCTTCAAAAAGCGCAGTTGCGTCAAAACCTTTCTCTCTTTTGCCTGATGGTATCCATCAATAGTAAACTTTTCTTTAACAACTTCTTCTGAAGCATTTAATAATGTAATTATGACCCAAGAGAAATTGATGATAATTAAATTTTCAACCATCTTTTGCCAAAATGTATTTAATTCAATAACGCTAAAAGAACTGTAGATAAATAGAAGAGGAAGTAAAAATTTAGTAGGTTTTCTTAAATGTTTTATCAGTTGCGATTTTAAAACGGTTGGATTTTTTCGAGTAGAAAACTTAATAAACCAAAATAGTCCCCATCGCAAGAGAAGGCCCAATAAAATACAACCTAAGATTACTATACTATAAGTAATGATAGGCTCTAAATGGATTGATGTTTTTATTTCATTGAAATTCATATATTTAACAAAAATACATTAACAATTGGTTATTTAAAATGATTTTTATCATATAGTTTTTTAATTCGAAGAAAATTTAGGTCGGACTTTATAGAAGTACTCTACGTATGTACTTTATTCCTTTTGATAAATTTGTTCAATACTGTAAAGCTAATCAGGAATTTAATCGAAAGGGTCGGGGAGGTTAAGGAAACTATTGCGACAGATTGTCCAGGAAACTTTCCAAGAGACTGCGGATTTTCCTAGTTTAAATTTTTGTAATTAAAAGAGGAATAAATTTATAACAAATCAATAGTAAAATTAGTATCTGAGATGGTATTAATTACTAAATTTACGCTATGATTATAAAGAAAAAAACAAACTGGTTCGGAATGCTGTTTGAATGGAACGGTTCAGTTCTTCCTCAATTATTACCACGCTTATTTATACTTTTCCTATACACGATTGCTATTGTATATTTTAGAGATTCTTTACTCGAATACCATCTTTACATTAACCCAGCAATTTTTACTCTTTTTGGAATTGCATTAGCGATTTTCCTAGGATTTAGAAACACGGTTAGTTACGATCGATTTTGGGAAGGGCGAAAGCTTTGGGGAGCTCTTTTAAATGATACCCGCTCACTTGCTCGTCAATCCCATACGCTTGTAGACGGAGTAGATTATCAAAAACAGCGGACTCATTTCATACTGATGCTTACGGCCCTTGTTCATGCTTTAAAACATCAGTTAAGACAAACGAATCCTGATACTGATATGGAACGTCTATTAGCAAGTTCTTATACTCAAAAATTACAAACAGCTGTTTTTAAACCCATTGTTATTTTAAAAGAGTTGGGACTATGGGTAAATAAAGCAAAAAGTGATGGGAAATTAGACAGTATAACACAGGTTGCTTTTGATGAAAATCTTAATAAATTGTCGGACATTATAGGAGGTTGTGAAAGGATTGCCAGCACTCCCATACCTTATACCTACAGTATTTTATTGCATCGTACAGTATATATCTATTGTTTTTTACTTCCTTTTGGTTTTGGGGAAAGTATGTTGTGGACTTTGCCTTTTGTAATTGTCTTTATTGCTTATACTTTTGTGGCTCTTGAAGCAATTGCAGATGAGTTAGAAGATCCATTTGGTATTGAGCCCAATGATTTAGCCTTAGATGCTATGTCTGCAATGATCGAGAATACCCTGTCAGAGATTGATAACAAACATATTGAACCTATTGAAAAATCTAAATACTACTATATCACTTAGGTTTCACAGCATAAAATAGAAGTAGTGGATTAATTTATAAATGACATGAATTGAACGTCAAGGCTCTTAGAATGCAATTGGCGCAGCAAGACAACTGTCAGGAATATCAAATGCATTTACAAGAGAAACAGCATCCTGTCTAATTTCCCAGCAAAGCTGATTGACCATCTTGCGTATGGCTTTTGTTTTTACAGCTTCCATATAACCATCTTCAAGATACCATCCTTTATTTTTTTCAATCTGAGAAAGTGCATACAATTGATATAATTTTAGCATGACTTCCTTCGTGTTTTTGTCTTTGATGGTTTCTATGGCCTCTTGAAACTGCTCAAGAACAACTCGTTCAAGATAGGCTTGAGCAACGTCAATCATTTGATGCTGCACAACATTAAAAGCATCATAAGGATCAAGTCCGCTATCAATTAGTTTTTTTATTCGCTTTGCTGCAGACGCCAATGTTGTTTTCTCTCTATACTGAAAAGCATTCAAATGAAACTCCTCATCAATTAAATGAGAATCATCTGTTTTTCTAGTAATAATTGGATTCTTTTCAGAAATAGAAGTTTTGGCATTCTCATAAACATAACTTATCATTCCCATTGCGTCCATTTTTCCAAATGATTTTCTAAATTCGGACAAACGGTTTTTGGCAACTAATTGCATTAATACGGTATTATCACCTTCAAAAGTGGTGTAAATTTCAGTATCGTTTTTTAAAGCATCAATACGATTTTCAGATAAATAACCTTTCCCGCCACAAGCCTCACGACATTCCTGTAAAATAGCAGTTGTACTCCAAGTAGAGTAGGCTTTCATACCTGCGGCGAGGGCTTCAATTTCAGGCATTTCAGATTCACTTTTATTGATGAAACGCTGCGTAACGTATTGTAACGCAAAATGGATTGCATATGTTTTTGCTAGCGAAGGAAGGAGTCTGCGTTGGTGGATTCTGTAATTTAAGATTGGAACTTCAGAACCGCCTTCAGGTCCAAATTGCCTGCGCTGATCGCTATATCTAATTGCAATTGTTAACCCAGATTTGGCTGCAGCCAATGCAGATCTAGGAATACCAATTCTGCCACCAACCAAAGTTCCTAGCATTGTAAAAAACCGTCTATTATCACTTGGAATCGGGCTTTCAAATTCTCCCTTTTCATTTATCGAGGAAAACCGATCTAGCATATTTTCTTTTGGAATCACTACATTTTCAAAACGAATTGTACCATTATCAACGCCATTAAGCCCCATTTTTAGTCCGCAATCACCTATAGTAATTCCTTTTAGAACAATACTGTTAGCATCACGAAGCGGAACGATAAATACATTTACACCATAATCAGTTTCACCAATGATTAATTTAGCAAAAACCGTTGCCATTTGTCCATGTACAGCGGCGTTACCAATGTATTCTTTTTGCGCCTTTTCATGCGGTGTGTGAATGGTAAATGTTTGGTCTTTATGATTATATGTGGCTGTTGTTTCCATTCCTTTAACATTCGAGCCGTGATTCGTTTCTGTCATAGCAAAACAACCTGGAAGTTGAAGAGAGCCAATATCTTTTAAGTACTTACTGTAATGTTTTTCGGTTCCAAGGGATTGAATACTCATTCCCCAAAGTCCAAATTGTACTCCAAACTTGATTACTAAGCTTAAATCGTGGTAACTCAATGTTTCCATTACTGCAAAATAATCTTCAATATTATCGCCACCACCATATTCTTTTGGATACGCCATATTCCCCAGATTTTCTTTTGCTAGGATTTTACACCAATCATAGACTTTTTCCCTATAAACAGACGTGTCCGTTGAAGTTTCATAGGCAAATTCAGGTTGGCTAATAATAGCTTTTACTTTTTTTATAATATCGGCTTGTTTCCCATCGAGAATTTGAGTCAATTTTTCTATTTCAAATCTATTGTTAGTTTGATGATTAGAAGTATAGGTCTTCGCAATTGTTTTGAAGTCTCTCATAGCTTCTTCGCCTGAAATCCCTAAATCATTTTCGAGTTGTCTGAAAGCATGTCTATGGGCGCTAATTACTTTATCACTTTCAGACAGTAAGATTGAAATGTCAAAAATGGATCTGATTGAAGGGTTGTTCTGAAGAATAATTTCAATTTCAGATTTCCAATTAGCCACAGCTTCTCTCGTTGGTGGGGATGAAATAGCAATTTTTGAGAGAAGTAACTCCTGTTCCTCCTTGGAAATCCAGCCCTGGGAAATGATGAATTTTTGTAAAGTCAAGAATTCTTTCTGGCTCAATAGATCATCAGACCAAACGAGATAAAAAAGAGGTATAAAAGCTTTTAGTTTTGAATTTCCCATGGTAAATTTGAATTAAGTTTTTAAACTTCTTCAAGATAACGAAATTTAACTATTGAAAATGAAAACGATAAAGAAAATCGATGACCGTCAAAAAGTTTAAGGTCGTTACATTCTTTTTAACTTCCTATTAGTATTTCATTGTGCCAAAACAAATAATACAATCCTTACTTTTGTTATTACATTAAGAAAAGAAATCCATGAATAAAAATAATCTCTCCCAAACAAAAATATCAGTTCTAGACCTCGCAATAGTTAGAGACGGGGGTAATGTAGCTGATACTTTTAAAAATAGTCTTGATCTTGCTCAACATGTTGAAAAATGGGGGTATAACCGATTTTGGTTAGCGGAACATCACAATATGCCAGGAATTGCCAGTAGCGCAACTTCTATTTTAATTGGATATATTGCATCAGGAACCTCTACTTTAAGAGTTGGGTCTGGTGGAATTATGCTGCCTAATCATGCACCACTAATCATTGCGGAACAATTTGGAACACTGGCAACACTTTTTTCAGACCGAATTGATTTAGGCTTAGGTCGTGCTCCCGGAACGGATCAATTTACGGCAGCAGCTTTGAAAAGAGATGAACATGCAGCTCAGGAATTTCCCGCTAATGTGGAAGAACTACAACTGTATTTTTCTGAGGGAAATAAAAGAGGACGTGTTCGCGCTATACCAGGCGAAGGATTAGACATCCCAATATGGATTTTAGGTTCGAGTACTGACAGTGCTTATTTAGCTGCTGCCAAAGGGTTGCCGTATGCTTTTGCAAGTCATTTTGCTCCTGCACAATTACTAACCGCCATAGCGATATATCGCAATAATTTTCAACCTTCGGAACAATTAAAAGAACCTTATGTTATTGCTTGCATTAATGTAATTGCAGCCGATTCTGATCAAGAGGCGGCTCGTTTAGCGACTTCTTTTAAGAGGTTATTCCTAGGAATTATAACAGGAAACAGACAGCAGCTTAAAGAAGCGGTTGACCCTGGTGAAGGTTTTATGGATCCAATGGAAGAAGCAGCATTGCAACAAATGATTGCGTATACGTTCATAGGCGGTCCGGAAAAAGTAAAAAAAGAATTAGACTATTTTCTTGAAAAAACGAAAGTAGATGAATTGATGGTAGCTTCTGCTATTTATGATCATGAAGCCAGACTTCATTCCTATGAAATTTTGGGACAAGTGAAAAATTAATTAGACTTAATACAGTGTTAATGCACCCAGGATTTCTTCTGACATGAAAGGACCACCTGGGTATTTAGCCGTATAATCCAAGTTAAGCCATACTTGACCGCGTTCATCAATATGATAGTGAAGTTGATTTTGATAGCTTTCCTTTTCAAAAAGTACATTTTTAATTAAGTAATTGACGGTTTCCAGATCATTTAATGTACCTATCAGGATTTCAGGATAAATATGTCCTTTAGTATGTATAAGTCGTGGGGTCCCTCCAATGGACCGTACAGCAGCGGCCATCAAAATAGAGTGGTCGTCACAATCTCCAGAAAAATAACTCAAAGATTCACTTGCGGTTGCAATATAGTCCCCATCTTTTGGATCACTTACATAATTCCAACGGCTGTTTATTTCTTTAAATACAGCAAAACATTGAATTATAGTTCGATAATCAGAATATCCTTTTATGTTTTTGAAATGTTTCGAAGTAGCCATAATAGCAAAATTCCGTACTCGTGGATTTTGGTACTCAATGGCATTAATAATTTTAGATTTATTGGGAAACGGCAACAGTTTCGCAATTATTATATCTTGCGGATTTGGATTATCAGACATGGTATATAACATCGAATCATAATCTTCATAGACACTGTTAAACCCATAGTTTCCAGATGCTGTTCCATAAAATAAAACTAAAATATATAAGAAGATGCAAATGATAATAATGGTTCTTAAGAGTCTTAAAATCAGCTGAATCACAACGATTATAAATAAAAATAAAAGAATTCTGTCAAGATTAAAAAACCAGTTTAGTTCTATTAAATTCTCATGGGCTATGATGAAAAGAGGGATTGCTATTAAAATATTCATTACAAAAATAATAACGTCATCCCAGGGTTTTTTAACCCGAAGTTTTTGTTTAAAATTTTTAAAAGAAATATTTTTAATATTTATCATAGTGCCACCAACAATCAAAAAACTAGAGTAGTTTTACAATTTTATCAAAAGTACCTATTTTATCAATGATTTTCAGTTGAAATAGTTGATTTTGAACATTGTTTAACATTTCGCTTGTTAATGGTTTTTCTGACCATTCTGTTAATGACAACCATTCTTGAATATCTACTGTTTTTTGGTGGTAATTAGCCGCTAGCGTTTTGTCTATATTAGGAATGTCTTTGAAACTTTTGGTAGTTTTATTGATACAGCTCAAGATGTTTTTAATCACCTCAGGATTGTTTTCTAGTATTTCATCACGAACAGCAACAACAAAGCAAGGCCAAGGAGTGGGGCAGTCGCCAATGCGTCTAAAAACACCTTTATCGACTAATGGTTTTGTCATAAAACGTTCCCACATAAAATAATCAGCATTGCCAGAAGTCAAAGCTTCGACAGCACCATCAATGGTATTGATGATTTCAAATTTAAGATTGTCTGTATTCCAACCTTGATTTCCCGCATTTACGTAAGCCATTAATTGAGAGCCAGAACCTAAACGGGAAATAGCCACTTTAGTATTTTCTAAATCGGAAAGAGTGTTATATTTGGAGTTGGCAGCCACATGAATTCCCCAAATCAATGGACTTTCTACATAAACCTGAACAATTTTAGAAGGGTTTCCGGCAACGATATCTTTAACAATCCCTTCTGTCAATATTACCGCAATATCAGTTTCTCCGTCGCGGAGCATCTGACACATTTTCCCCGTTCCTTCAGGTACATCAGTCCACTGTAAGTCGATATTATGGGCTTCAAAATCTTTGTTTTCTAAGGCTAAGTGCCAAGGTAAATTGAAATGTTCCGGTACTCCGGCAATTTTTATTGTTTTCATTTTACAAATTTATTGCTAAGGTACTAAGAGAAACGAGGATTTCAAATAAAAAAAATCCCTAAACATAGAAAAATGAATAGGGAATCAACAAATTAAAAACTGAAAAATATAGATTTAGTTAGACAATTCAATTGCCTTCTTTTGCATCATACTTCCGGTTTTTGCAAATCGGGTGTAAAAAGAAAAAGCTTCTTCTAGTAGGTGAGGAGTTTGTCCACCACCTAAACAAGCCCGATTGTAATAATCAGTTAGTTCCTCTTTGTAATCTGGATGAGCACAATTTTCAATTATCACTTTTACGCGCTCTCTTGGTGCTAAACCTCTTAAATCAGCTAAACCTTGTTCAGTAACTAGAATATCTACATCATGTTCTGTATGATCTATATGAGGAACCATAGGTACTACATGCGATATTGCATTGAATTCTTTAGAAGCTGACTGCGTGACAAAAATGCTCAAAAAACTATTTCGGGCAAAATCTCCAGACCCACCAATGCCATTCATCATTTTAGTCCCTGAGATATGTGTTGAATTTACATTGCCATAGATATCAAACTCGATAGCAGTATTAATAGCTATAATTCCCAATCTTCGTATTACTTCTGCAGAATTACTAATGTTTTGAGGACGTAGAACCATTTTGTCTTTATATTGATCAAAATTTTCTAGTACTTGTTTGTAACAGGCTTCAGAAACTGTGATCGATGATGCCGAAGCAAAATCCATTTTTCCAGAATCGAATAATTCAAAGGTACTGTCTTGCAATACTTCAGAATACATGACTAAATTTTCAAAGCTTCCTCTTGAAAATCCTGACATCACTGCATTGGCGACTTTTCCAATACCAACTTGTAAGGGCATTAATGATTTTGTCAGTCTACCAACTTCGATTTCATTTTCGAAAAAAGCTAAAAGATGATCGGCAATCGCAGTTGTTTTTTCATCTGGGGCACTAACTAAGGCAGCACTATCCGGAAGTTCTGTAAACACAATTCCCACAACTTTATTAGGATCAATAGTTATATAATCGACCCCAATTCGATCATAAGTAGATTTGATGTTGACAACATCTCTATTCGGATATTTATCATGCATAAAAACATCATGTAATCCTTTAAATTTTAAAGGTATAGAGGTGTTTATTTCAATAATAATCTTATCTGCTAAGTGTGCGAAAGTGGCTGAATTTCCCACAGAAGTTGTAGGTATAATATTTCCTTGTTCATTTACGTAAGTAGCTTCAAGAATTGCAAAATCAAGTTTTGGTAAATGTTTGTTTTCCAATAATTCAGCAGTCTCACTTAGATGTTGGTCTATGAACAAAACCTCGCCTTCATTAATTTTATTTCTAAGTGAACTATCTGCCTGGAAAGGCATTCTTTTATATAATGCATTATTTTTGGCTAGATCAGCATCCGTATTATGTCCTAAAGAGGCACCGGTAATAAGTGTAATAGCTACATTTTCAAATTCTGCTTTTTTTGCAAATGCAGGAAGAACTGCTTTGCTATCGCCAGCTTTTGTAAATCCGCTTGTACCCACCACCATTTTATCTTTTAAAAAATTAGCAGCTTCTTGTGCAGAAATTACTTTGTCTTTGTAACTTTGAAATCGAATTCGCTCTAAATGCATAATTTTTTATTTTTAGTAAGGAATTTAATAATAATAGGTGTGTTTTATTAATGAATTAAAAATAATTAATATTACAATATTACAGAAATTTACAATTGACGAAATATCTTAAAAAGACAAATATTTATCCATTTCGGACACCACAAAATCAATAAATGATTGAAGAAAAGTACTATATAAATAAAGTTGACACGGATAAAAAAAGTATTTATTGTCATCATGATTTGATGGGTGAATTACTAATTCCAACCCATAAACATGACAAAGCACAAATGTTATATACTGAAGGTGTTATTGTTTATGTGATTACGCAAACAAATACTTATTTCTTGCCCGCCCGCCATTTTATGTGGATTCCAAAGGGTGTGGAGCACAGTATTCATACCAATTCTGAAAATGTAATTATGAGAAATTTATATTTTCCTGTTAAAAAGAATGAGCATACTTTTTATGAAAGTGAAGGGATTTATCCAATCAACGATTTGCTACTTCAAATGATGCTTTTTACCAATAGATGGGATGGAAATTTAATAAAAGGAAGTCGAAATTATGATATAACGAAAGCTATTAAAGCAATTTTACCTACAATATGTTTGAATAACTTGCCACTATCCTTGCCTTTTTCTAAAGACGTTCGGCTAACAAAAATAGTAAAGTACTTAGATGATAATTTAGGGGAAAGCATTTTATTTTCTAAAATAGCTGTTCAATTCGGATTTAGTGAGCGCTCACTATATCGATTGTTTCAAAAAGATTTAGGGATGTCATTCATACAATACCTCACTATTCGAAGGATTTTAAAAGCAATCGAATTATTGTTAGAAAAACACCTTACCGTCAATGAAGTGGCGCAAGCTGTAGGTTATAATAGTGTACCGACTTTTAGTAATACTTTCTACAAAATCCTTAGACAGCGACCGTCGGACTATATAAATGGAGAGCGAATTCTAAAAAAAAGTTAGCAATTTGATTTGCTAACTTCTTTAATTTTTTCCAATATTCAATTTAAATTACTTCGCTAATTTATCTAAAGTAGAAGGAATCAGTTCATCTGCCGCTTTGTATGTATCAGGGTTAAAAGTTCTCGAAGCATGATTAGCAATAATAGCTTCAGCGATAAGGCATTGTGTCTTAAAAGCGCTTAAAGTTAATGTATTGCATTAGTTTCGAATTCTTCGTAATACTCCTAGTTACACCAAGGGTTTGGTCATAAAGTGTTCCCAAATAAAATAATCGGTACTGCCATTGCTTAAGGCTTCAACAGCCTCTTCTATGG
Source organism: Flavobacterium sp. Arc3 (assembly GCF_041431375.1). Classification (NCBI taxonomy): domain Bacteria; kingdom Pseudomonadati; phylum Bacteroidota; class Flavobacteriia; order Flavobacteriales; family Flavobacteriaceae; genus Flavobacterium; species Flavobacterium sp. Arc3. The sequence goes on from NZ_JASMRI010000024.1 coordinate 21,618, forward strand.
TGTCTACAATTTAAAACTAAAGGTTGTCTATTCTTCAACCTTGATTATTTGCATTTAATTCATACCAAAGACAAGCAATACCATTCCAATCAAACTCGTTTTTTTGTTGCATTCCTAATTTCTCTAGAATCCTGCGCGAACCAACATTTTCAATATTTGCGGACGCATACATTGTTTTTATGTTCATAATATTGAATCCGTAATCGAGCCAGGCTTTTGCCGATTCGTAACCAAATCCTTGTCCCCAATAATTTTCAATAAATCGATAACCTATTTCGTAGAAGTTAACATGGCCATTTTCTGGTTCAGTAATGAATTTTATACCGCACCAACCTATAAAAGTATTTGTTTCTTTCAGAATAACCGCATAGCGACCTATTCCGTTTTCAAGGTATTGGTTTCTGATATTGGCGATATATTCCCTGCTTTCTTCTATTGAAATAACGGGCTGATTACCCAGAAACTCATGTACATTTGGATTTGAATCCAAAAGAAATATTCCTTCGGCATCGGAAGGAATAATTTTTCTTAGTGTTAAACGATTAGTTTCGATAGTAGCATTCATGTTACAATGAGTTGGTATTTGTACTATATATTTTCGGCCTAATAGAACTCGAAATCTTTTTTTGAGGTTTTCATCGAAAAAAAGATTGTAATCTTGTCTAGAGGACGAGACGGGAAATGACTCCTAAATAAATTAATTATTAGCTAATTTTTCTAAAGTATAAGCGATTAATTCATCAACTGCTTTGTACGGATCTGCACTAAAAGTTCCTGTAGCACGATTTGCAATAATGGCATTTAATGATAACGCATGGTGTCCTAAAAGTGCGGAAAGGCCATAGATTGCAGCAGTTTCCATTTCGAGATTAGTGATTCTATTATCTTCAAATTTGAAATTATCCATTTTAGAATTTAAACTTTCGTCTTGAATATTCAAACGCAATACACGACCTTGAGGCCCGTAAAAACCTCCTGCAGTTGCTGTAATTCCTTTGTGCATTTTGTCGCTTTCGATGATTTTCTCCAGTTTTTCTGAACAGGCAATTATGTAAGGCTTTCCTTTGCGCACATCCCAATTAGTATGTTTTACAAAAGCATCTTCCATCCCTAGGATTGACACTTCATCAACAAGATAGGAGCGAAGCATATTATCCAAGCCTAAGCCGAATTTAGCCATCACAAAACTATCCACGGGAATATCAGCGTGCAAGGATCCCGAAGTTCCAATTCTAATGATGTTTAGCGACGTAAGCTTTTCTTTTGGTTGGCGTGTTTCTAAATCAATATTTACTAAGGCATCTAATTCATTGATTACAATATCAATATTGTCAGGCCCTATTCCTGTTGACATTACTGTTATTCTTTTGCCTTTGAATATTCCTGTTTGGGTTTTGAATTCTCTTTTTTGAGTAGAAAATTCGATGCTGTCAAAAAATTGAGTTATTTTTTCTACACGGTTTTGATCACCTACAAAGATGATATCGTGTGCAATATGTTCTGGTTTCAGATTCAAGTGATAAACGCTTCCGTCTGGATTTAGTATTAATTCTGATGATTGTATCATTTATTTTTATGTTTAACCGCAAAGTTCGCAAGGTTTTTCGCAAAGTTCACAAAGTTGTTATTATTAGAGCGTCCTATAGAAGGGAGTCTATTTCAATTCTGATTTTTATTATTTTCGTTTCCTCCCCTTTGGTGAGGTCAGGAGGGAATTAACCTCCCACGCGTTTTACTTTGAAACCTTTTAATTTCAGAATTTCCATGATTTTATCGCGGTAATCTCCTTGAATAATAATAGAATCGTCTTTAAAAGTACCACCAACGCTTAACTTGGTTTTAATTTCTTTGGCTAGGATTTTAAAATCCTCGTCAGATCCTTCATAACCTTCAATTACGGTAGTAGCCTTTCCTTTCCTTTTTTCGAATTTACATATCATAGGTTCTTTTTGAACGTATAATTCATGCGGAGCTTCTTCCACTTTCTCTTCGGAACCGGGCTCGTGGTCTGGGAATAGATTTTTTAATTGGTCTTGTAAGTCCATATTTTATGTTTTGATTAAACGCAGATGACGTGTGTTTTATTTTTTGTTTTCAGATTGCGTTTAAATTGAACGCAGATAACGTGGATTTAAAACGGATGGTCACGGATTTTTTTATTTACTTGTAATCTTACTTTCTGACATAGCTTTGTTTTTATAATGAATATGATATGAATAATAGAACGCGGATGACGCAGATTTAAAATGAATAATCGCGGATCTTTTATTTATACTGAAAGCATTATTTTTGGTTATTTTGATATATTTTTCTAATAAATTCAGGCTTTTTACCAAAATTTAAAAGCAAACCAACCTCACAGTCAGTAGATTTTAAATAATTTATTAATTGAAACTCATTTGCTTCAATCAGATAATCCTGAGCTTTCAACTCTAAAATTATTAAATCATTTACTATAATATCTGCAAAGTATTCTCCGACTTCAATTTCTTTATAATAAACTTTAATTTTTTTCTGAGCTTCAACTTTAAAACCATTTTCTTTAAGTTCATAATATAAAGCATTTTGATACACTCTCTCAAGAAAACCATATCCAAGTTCATTGTAAACATCATAAAAATGTTTTAAAATAGATTGAGTTAATTCTCGATGTAAAATACTACTCATAAATATTTAAAATAAAACGTTTTATATAAAATTGATCTGCTAAAATCTGTATTATCAGTGTTCCAATTACTTTAAACTCAAATCAGCATTCTCAATGTTGCAATGTTAAACAAAAAGAAAAAAGACATTAAGTAAACTCAATGTCTTTTATTACTAGAAGTAAATTTAGGAATTATTTTTTGATTAATCCTAAATCTACCAAACGTTCATATAGGTAATCACCAGCAGTAATATCTTCAAATTGTTTTGGATGTTCTGCATCAATGCAGTTCTCTAAACAATTCAACGGCATATCACTCACAGGGTGCATAAAAAACGGTACAGAATAACGTGAAGTTCCCCATAATTCTCTTGGTGGGTTAACCACTTGATGAATCGTAGATTTCAATTTGTTGTTCGTGTAACGAGATAACATATCACCTACATTTATTACCAATTCATCCGGTGCAGCAATGGCATCAATCCAATCCCCATTATGGTTTTGAACTTGAAGTCCTTTTCCCTGAGCTCCCATTAATAAGGTGATCAAGTTGATGTCACCATGAGCAGCAGCGCGAATCGCATTTGCAGGCTCTGAAGTAATAGGTGGGTAATGAATGGGTCTTAAAATAGAATTTCCGTCTTTGGCGAAATTGTCAAAATGGAATTCATCCAGTCCCAAACGCAACGCTAAAGCACGTAACACATAAACACCTGTTTTTTCAAGCATTTGGTATGCTTCTTTACCTACCGCATTAAAGCGTGGTAACTCTTTTACTTCAACATTTTCAGGATACTCTGAAGCGTATTTTGAATCTTCACTCACATACTGACCAAAATGCCAAAATTCTTTCAAATCTCCCTCTTTGCGTCCTTTGGCATGTTCTGTTCCGAAAGAAACATAGCCTCTTTGCCCTCCAATTCCTGGAATTTCATAGCTATGTTTAGTTTCTAACGGTAAGGCGAAAAAACTTTTTATTTCACCATACAATTCTTCTACCAATTGATCATCTAAAAAATGACCTTTTAGTGCTACGAAGCCAATATCTTCAAATGCACTTCCGATTTCATTTACAAATTTTTGTTTACGTTTCGGGTCGTCCGAAAGGAAATCACGCAAGTCAACACTAGGAATGTTTTGCATATAATACTTATTTTTTAATAACTTAGAAGGCTTTAAAACCCTTCCAATTACAAATATATTAAATAATTTTATATTAGAATTTTAAAAGACAATAAGTAGATGAAATAATATAACAAATTTAACCAAAACTGTTATATTTTTTTATCTTTGAATCGCGTAATAAAGCCAATAAAATGAACTTTGACAGAAAAAATCTTACTGACGAAACCTTATTAGATTTATATAAAAGGATCCTTAAGCCGAGGCTTATTGAAGAAAAAATGCTGATCCTTATTCGTCAGGGAAAGGTATCCAAGTGGTTTTCAGGAATCGGGCAAGAAGCCATTTCGGTTGGAGTGACGGCAGTTTTAGATAGGGATGAATACATCTTGTCTATGCACCGTAACTTAGGGGTGTTTACCGGCCGTGATATTCCATTGTACCGTTTGTTCTCGCAATGGCAAGGAAAAGCGAATGGCTTTACCAAAGGGCGTGACAGAAGTTTCCATTTTGGAACCCAACAGTATAAGATTATTGGGATGATTTCGCATCTTGGTCCGCAATTAGGTGTTGCTGATGGAATCGCCTTGGCTAATAAGCTAAAGAAAAACGGCAAAATTACCGCAGTTTTTACGGGTGAAGGCGCTACTAGCGAAGGAGATTTTCATGAAGCTTTGAATATTGCTTCAGTTTGGGAGTTACCCGTTATGTTCGTCATTGAGAATAACGGCTACGGTCTTTCGACTCCCACAAACGAGCAGTACCGTTGCGAAAATCTGGCAGACAAAGGAAAAGGATACGGAATGGAAAGTTATATTATTGATGGAAATAACATTCTGGAGGTATACAATTTACTGTCAGAATTAAAAATATCAATGATAGAAAAACCGCGTCCCGTTTTATTAGAGTTTAAAACCTTCAGAATGCGCGGACATGAAGAGGCGAGTGGTACTAAATATGTACCTCAAGAATTAATGGATCTATGGGCTTTGAAAGATCCCGTAGAAAATTACCGAAGCTTTTTAAAAGAAAACGGAATCCTTACAGAAGATTTTGACGCTACGTTAAGAAGCGAAATCAAAAAAGAAATTGATGAGAGTTTAGCTATTACCAATGCAGAACCGGAAATTGAAGCAACATTAAGTGAAGAATTAAATGATTTGTTTAAAATATTTAACCCTGAGTTAATTAATCCATCACAAGACACAGAAAAAATAAGATTTATAGATGCGATTTCGACCAGTTTAAGGCAATCTATGGAACGTCATGACAACTTGGTTATCATGGGTCAGGACATTGCTGAATACGGTGGTGCTTTTAAAATTACTGATGGATTTGTGGCGCAATTTGGAAAAGAACGAGTAATCAATACACCTATTTGTGAGAGTGCCGTAGTATCTGCGGGAATGGGATTATCCATTAACGGATACAAAGCGATTGTAGAAATGCAGTTTGCCGATTTTGTTTCGACGGGATTCAATCCAATTGTGAACTTATTGGCCAAGTCACATTACCGTTGGTTAGAAAATGCAGATGTTGTTGTTCGTATGCCTTGCGGTGGCGGAACGCAAGCGGGGCCTTTTCATTCACAGACCAATGAAGCCTGGTTTACTAAAACACCCGGCTTAAAGGTGGTGTATCCTGCTTTTCCTTATGACGCAAAAGGTTTACTGAATGCTTCTATAAATGACCCGAATCCAGTGCTATTTTTTGAACACAAACAACTGTACCGTAGCGTGTATCAAGAAGTACCAAAAGACTATTACACCTTACCACTAGGAAAAGCGGCTTTGCTGAAAGAAGGAAAAGAGGTTTCTATCATTGCTTTTGGAGCAGCGGTACACTGGGCTTTGGATACATTAGCAAGTAATCCTGAAATTTCAGCAGATTTATTAGACTTAAGAACGCTACAACCTTTGGATACCGAAGCTATTTTTGCTTCCGTTAAGAAAACAGGAAGAGTAATTATATATCAAGAGGACTCCATGTTTGGAGGTATTGCCAGCGATATATCGGCAATGATTATGGAAGAATGCTTTAAATATCTGGATGCTCCAGTAAAGAGGGTAGCGAGTTTAGACACCCCTATTCCGTTTACAAAAGCACTGGAAGATCAATATTTGCCAAAAGGCCGATTTGAAAAGGATTTACTGACTCTTTTAGCGTATTAATTATAGATTTTAAAATGCTGTTCATCGAACAGCATTTTTTTTTACCTTTAAAATCTCAAATAAAACCAATGAAAAAAAACATTTTCTCCATTCTGTTCCTAGTTTTACTATTTTCATGTCAGAAAAAAGAGGAAAAGACAGTTCCAATAGATTCAAATAAAAACTTCGAGAAATACAAAGAAACTTTTGTTACTTCTCTTTGGGAATTGTATCCGGATTGGGCTGCTAATCAAGGATATCATAAGTTGGATAGTGTTTTGGTAGTTTCAGACTCTAGTTATATAAAAAGACAATTAGATTTTGCTCATGCTCAACTGGATTCGCTGCAAAACTACTCTTTGGAAAACCTTACGGACAATAATATTATTGATTTTTACATGATACAAAATCAATTAAAAAGCTCGATTTTTTCCATTGATAAATTAAAATCTTACCAATGGAATCCGGCAGAATATAATGTGAGTGGTGCTTTCGCCGAAATATTAAATGGAAAATATGACTCTTTAGAGGTCCGTCTACATAGTTTTAATTTGAAAATGGATGCGGTTCCGGCTTATTATGAAGCAGCGAAAGTAAATATAAAAAACCCAACGCTAGAACATACCGCTCTTGCTATTTCTCAAAATTTAGGAGGCATATCTGTTTTTGAAAAAGACTTGATTTCCGCTTTAGCTAAAAGTAAATTATCCAATACTGAGAAGAAAGAGATTAAAGAAAAAGCAAAAACAGCAGTACATGCTATTGTGGTTTACACCAATTGGTTAAAGGATTTAGACAATAAAACGCCTCGCTCTTTTAGGTTAGGTGAGAAATTGTACACTGAAAAATTTAATTTAGATATTCAGTCTAGCTATAGTGCCGATACTATTTTTGTAAAGGCAGTAAATCATAAAAAAGAACTGCACGAAAAGATGTTTGCTTTGGCCGATTCCTTGTGGCCAAAATACATGAAATCAACAGCTAAGCCAGCTGATAAGTTACAACTGATTAAAATGGTAATAGACAAGATTTCCCTTCAACATACTACACCTGCTAAATTTCAATCGGAGATAGAGAAACAAATACCTGAACTCGTTGCGTATGTAAAAGCCAAAGATTTACTTTATATAGACCCTTCAAAGCCGTTGGTTGTACGTAAGGAACCGAGCTATATGGCTGGAGTTGCAGGAGCTTCGATTTCGGCACCTGGGCCGTATGATAAAAATGCCAACACCTATTATAATGTAGGTAGCATGTCAGGTTGGAGTGCAGAAAAATCAGAAAGCTATTTAAGGGAGTACAATGATTATATTTTGCAAATACTAAACATTCATGAGGCCATACCGGGACATTATACTCAATTAGTATATAGCAATCAGTCGCCAAGTCTCATTAAAGCAATTTTTGGGAATGGAGCGATGGTAGAAGGTTGGGCAGTTTATGCCGAAAGAATGATGCTGGAAAGCGGATACAAAAACTCAGCTGAAATGTGGTTGATGTATTATAAGTGGAATCTAAGAACGACTTGTAATGCGATATTAGATTATAGCGTGCATACTAAGAACATGACTAAGGAAGAAGCGATGAATTTGTTGATTACTGAAGCTTTTCAGCAACAAGCTGAAGCAGAAGGGAAGTGGAACCGCGTTAATCTGTCTCAGGTTCAGCTGTGTTCTTATTTTACAGGCTATACTGAAATTTATGATTTTAGGGAAATGCTTAAAAAAGAACAAGGTGCTAAATTTAGCCTAAAACAATTTCACGAGCAATTTTTGAGCTACGGTAGCGCTCCCGTAAAATACATTAAGGAATTAATGCTGAAAGCGACTAAAAAGTAAATCAAATTCAGCATTCTGTTATTTTTTAATTCTAGAAAGAACCTAGAATCCAGTCGCGGATTAAGTATAAGTACAACGGAAAAGAACTCCAAGACGAGCTGGGGCTTAATTTTTCAGAGATAATGTGAAAATTATTTATGATCTTACATCATCTTTTAAAAAATAGTTCATGAATAAATTGAAATTATATTTACTGTTTTTTGTTCTCTTTTTTGTTATATCCTGCCAAAATAAATCCGAACAAGCGCCTGTAGGGGTAGTAGATTATTTACAATCATTAGAGAAGTATCCAAAAAGGCTGACAACCCATTTTCCAATAGAAAAGGAAATAAAATCTGAATATGTGTTTCATTATAATTATTTGTCAAAATATTCACCTTCACTATTAATTGTTAAACAGAAAGAATCCCAATCAATAATTGACTCATTGATTTCAGTTTCTAGAAAAATAATATACTCAGATACGTCATATTATATTGTAAATAAGTATCTTAAAGATTCAAACATATTGAACATCACTAAAAATTATGAGCAATTTCAAACACAAATAAAACATAAATCTGCAGTGCCAATACCTAATTTTTATACATTAAGTGATTTTGATGAAAATAGCTATAACTTGTTAAATAAATCATATTCAATATATTTAATTGAAGCTGAGTCTAAACAGTGTTGTTCTGAAAAATTTCATGAAGGTTCTTGGCATATGCCTGATGACTGGAAAGATGGATTTAGTAGAGGATATGCAATCAATTTAGAAAATAATTCTGTTATTTATTGGTTAGTGATTTGGTAATAGCTCAAAATAAAATTTAAGAATTTATTTCCAGTGTACGAGGAGCCAGCTCATGAGCAAATAGTAGTTTCGTCGTAAAATAAGTTTACATATTTAGATGTAAAACAATTTCACGAGCAATTTTTGAGCTACGGTAGCGCTCCCATAAAATACATTAAGGAATTAATGCTGAAAGCGACTAAAAAGTAAATCAAATTCAGCATTTCGTTATTTTTTAATTCTAGAAAGAACCTAGTATCCAATATATGATTATAAACATAATGACTGTTCCTACGCAACCGCAACCCATTTTTTTTGCTCCGTAACCCGCAATTATTGTTTTAAAGAATCCGTTCATGGCTTTAAGTATTTGATTAGTTTTTCTTTTTTTATTAAAAATAATCTATTCTTTTATACAAATGATTGGTACAATAATATGTTGATATAAAAACATCTAATTTTGAAACACTACTGTTGTACAAAGATTACAATTTGCCAAAGGATAGTTATTAACTATTATAATTCTAGAAACAACTTTTTAATTAAGGCAATCTCTTTTTCGTACATCGTTTTTTTTCTGGTTGCAAAATAGAGAATGTTTTTTAAAGGTATTTTTCCTTCCCAAAGGAGTTTTATCTGATTGCTTTCAATTTCTTTTTTACATAAAAAGTCAGGAACGACGGCAACTCCTTTACCACTGCTAAGGCAGCGTATAATTGAGTTTATATTAGGAACAATATAATTAGGTCTAAATTCAGGGTATTTATTGAAACTCAATTGCCAGAAACGTCGCAGGTGTTCCATGTCTCCAGTAGTACCGTACCATTTTTGTTGTTTCAACCAATTTTCAATGGCCTCCATGTTCTCTTCTTTTGCGATAGCATTGAAGGCGGTACTATCAATTTCATTTCCACCTACCAAAACAATCGTTTCTGAAGAAAACTCCTGATATTCAATACCATTTTTAACTACCATTTGTGGCGTAATAATTAAATCTAAAATACCTTTTTCTAATCTGTCTACCATCTCAGGGTATTCATCAAATTGAATGATAACATTAAAAGGTAAGGTGGAAATATATTGTTCTAAAGTAATTTGAAAGGTTTCAAAACACATACCAATACTTATTGTTGGCGTGTTTTTCTCCGTACTTCTTTGAAAGTTTTTTTCTGCTTCTTCTAGTTTTGAAAGCGGTTCGATTATAAAATTATAGAGCACTTTCCCTCTTTCTGTGGGGACCATTTTCCTCCCCGTACGGTCAAAAAGTTTGTAACCAACATAATTTTCTAAGGAACTCAAGTGCAAACTCACTCCAGGTTGTGAAATAAAAAGTGCTTCGGCAGCATTTGTTAATGTTCCTGTTTTATAAACTGCTTTAAAAGTGCGATACCATTCTAAATTGACCATAACTATTATAATTATGATACAAAGGTATGAATTATGTTATTTTAATAATAGAAGTATCCGTTTTATCTTTGCATTATAAATTTAAAGAAACAACATGAAGAAAATATTTATAATAAACGGAGGTCAGAAATTTGGTCATTCAGGTGGACGCTTTAATGAGACTATCGCTAATGCCACAGCTGATTTTTTTCATAAACATGCCGATTTTGAAGTGAAATCAACCAATATAAATGATGATTATAATCCTGCTCAGGAAGTAGAAAATTTTGTATGGGCTGATGTGATTATTTACCACACACCAATTTGGTGGATGCAATTGCCTTTTGGATTCAAGAAGTACATAGATGTAGTTTTTACCGAAGGTCATACTAAGGGAATCTATAAAAGTGACGGAAGATCCTCTGCTAATCCGACCATTAATTACGGAACAGGAGGAATGCTTCACGGTAAAAAATATATGGTAACTAGTTCTTGGAATGCTCCAAAAGAAGCTTTTACTTTACCAGGGGAATTCTTTAATCAACATAGTGTAGACGAAGGGGCTTTATTTGGCTTTCACAGAATGAATGCTTTTACGGGTATGCTACCTTTAGAAAGTATGCATTTTCACGATATAGAAAAAAATGCCGATGTTGAAAAAGACCTAAAATCCTATAATGATCATTTAACAACACTCTTTATAAATTAATTATGAAAATACATTTGACAGTTATCTTAAAAAGTAAAAAACAAAACGTTTCTAGCTTGCGTGAAGCATTACTTGATTTAGTTCAAAAAAGCACGCAAGAAAAAGCATGCTTACAATATGATTTACATCAAAATAAAGACGATGAAACCGTTTTTATCCTTCATGAAACGTGGGAAGATGAACAAGGATTAGCGCTGCACAATAATCAAGTATATCTAAAAGATTTTTTTGAGCATTGTAAAGTTTTATTGGATGAAAAGCCAACAGTGTTTAGTACAAATCATTTAGCTTAAAACTATTTTTGTTTTTTATAAAAGCTACATTTATTATAATTTGGGAACTATAGTTTGATAGTGTAATTTTGGAAAAAATTAGAATCTAAAAATTGATTTCACAAATGAAGCCGTTAAATGAAAAATTAATACTAAAAGATGCCACAATAAATAAAGTTCAATTTGATAAAGAATGGTTTTATAAACTGGACGATATCGCATTTTATTTAAACGAAGATTTAACAGAAGTGGAAACCATTTATTTACCCATTACAATCGAAGGAGAAGAAGAGTTAGTAAAATGTTGTTCTTTTGAAGACATAATTAGAGCAAGAAAAGAATTGAAATAATACAAAAAATAAAGAGTCGGTCTAAAATCTAATTTTGGACCGACTCTTTATTATATAACTAGCGATTAATCAGTTTTGCTTTCTCTCTGATAATATCGGCAATTTTTCTGTTTTCAATTTTACTTTCTAGCCATGAGATGATGTCTAAATAAAGGAATGCCCTTTTTTCGTAGGTGTTTTTTTCCAATTCAATAAAACGTTCTCTCATTTTTATAAACTCTTTCTTAATGTCACTTGGATAAAACGAATTTAAGTTTTTCATGAATCGAATGATTTCTTTCTGCACTTCATGCATGTCATTCATTTTCAATAAGAATTTATAGGTACTTTTTAATTGGGATTCTAAATTAAAATCTTTCCCCATTTCGTAAATTTCTATCAGATAAAGAAGTCGTGCAAAGCACATCAAATCCTCTCGCATCGTCAAATTTTTATTGTTGATGATCTTCTCTAAATAATAAATGGATTCCGCATACTTTTCAGTACCAAAATAAATACAGGCAATTTTATAATAAAACATCATTTCGTGATGTTCATCAAGATGTTCACTATGTAATTTAATTTTATCTAGTACTTCAGGAATCAGGTATTCACTTTCTTCAAAAGTACCTTCTAGTATGTGGTAATTTAGTTTGTTGTTATAAAGATATAGGAAAGACAGTGAAGCAATATTGTCATTTACCGGAAAACGAGGATCTTGTATCGTCTCTTCTAATTTTAACAGGTATTTTTTAAATTTAGATTTGTATTTCAACATAAATAAGGATTCCAGTAGATAATGGTTTCCTTTTATGAAAAATACTGGATTTAAGTAAATCATATTTGGGTTGTCATAAAATAAGGTCACCCATTTGTAGGCATATTTATAACTCCCTACAAAATCCTGAATTAAAAAACTATGCCATAAGTTAGCATTGTAAAACCAATATTTTTCACGAAATCCAAATTTGTCCTCATCAAATTTAGCGATATGTTTATGGAAATAATTGTCAATATACTGCTGGTCTTCATCACTTTTTACGTAGCCAGTTTTAAGCATGATGCCATAAAGCTGTAGCGATAAGTTAGATAACTTACTTGAAATAGTGTTTTTATAGTTTAACTCCTTAGCTTGGATTACTAATTCATCTGCCCGTCCTTGAATACTTCGGGTTATATATTGTGACTCAATTAATTTTTCAAATTCGACAATTTCAAAGGCCATGTACTTCTCATCGTTTTCTAATGCCTGGATTTTTGTCTTATCCAATAATTTTAAACTCTGCTTGTACAATCCTTTATTGTATAGAATACTGGCAAAATCTATTTGCTCTCTTAACTGATAACGAATGTTTTGACTCGGTATATTCAATCGAATACTCACTAGAATCTGTTTGTATAGATACGATTTTAGGTTCGATAACTGTACTTTTTTGATGATGCCACTTTTCAATATAAGTTTTTCATCATAGACTTCAGATTTGTCTAAAATATTGAATAATTCGATAAATTTTGTGTTCGAACTAGTTTCAAGTCGACTCGCAAAAATCTTAAATTGTCTTTTTTCTGATTTAGATAAGGATTTTATCAATACGAATAAAAAATCTTTTTGATGGTTAGCCATTGTATAATATAGGAGCTTAAATGTATGTAAATCAATAGTTTACAAAGTTTTTATTGTCTTTATAAACAGTATATTTCATTAAATTGAGTTTTATATAACGCTAATGAAATCTAAATTTGTTACTGAGACGTGAAATTACATTAAAAAAATGAAAATGAATAGAGAGAAAGTCCAAATATTTGATACTACTTTAAGAGATGGGGAACAAGTTCCTGGATGCAAATTAGATACCAAACAAAAACTCGTTATAGCAAATCGATTGGATGAAATGGGTGTTGATATAATCGAAGCTGGATTTCCTGTTTCAAGTCCTGGAGATTTTTTGTCCGTTTCTGAAATTAGTAAAATTGTAAAAAACGCTACTGTTTGCGGATTAACAAGAGCAGTAAAAAATGATATCGATGTTGCAGCAGCAGCTTTAAAATATGCCAAAAGACCACGTATTCATACTGGAATAGGTACTTCTGAATCTCATATTGTACATAAATTAAATACAACAAGAGAGGATATAATTGTTAGAGCAAAGTTTGCAGTTGCTCATGCTAAATCTTATGTGGAGGATGTAGAGTTTTATGCTGAAGATGCGGGAAGAACTGACAATGAATTTTTAGCTCGAGTCTGTGAGGAAGTCATTAAATCAGGAGCAACGGTGTTAAATATACCAGATACGACAGGATACTGTCTGCCTGAAGAATACGGAGCAAAAATAAAATATTTACGTGAAAACGTAAAAGGTATTGAAAACGTTATCCTTTCTTGCCATTGTCATAATGATTTAGGAATGGCAACTGCTAATTCAATTGCAGGAGCGGTAAACGGTGCCAGACAAATTGAATGTACCATTAATGGGATAGGAGAAAGAGCTGGAAATACAGCACTTGAAGAAGTGGTAATGATTTTCAAACAACATCCTTACCTGAATTTATATACTGATATCGACACTAAACAATTAAACGAAATGAGTCGTTTAGTTTCTGAAAGTATGGGTATGATAGTACAGCCTAATAAAGCTATTGTAGGAGCAAATGCTTTTGCACATAGTTCAGGAATTCATCAGGATGGCGTTATTAAAAATAGAGCTACGTATGAAATTATGGATCCTTTAGAGGTTGGTGTTAATGAGTCCTCCATTGTTCTTACAGCAAGAAGTGGTAGAGCAGCATTGGCTTATAGAGCAAAAAAAGTAGGTTACGAACTTACAAAAGTACAGTTAGATATAGTGTACGTTGAGTTTTTGAGATTTGCTGATGTAAAAAAAGAAGTAATTGATGATGATATACATCAAATTATTGAAGCTTGTAAAATAGAAAGTGATTTAATAAGAAGTTAATAACCGTAAGCCATGAATTTAAAAATAGCAGTATTATCAGGAGATGGAATAGGACCTGAGGTAATCTTACAGGCAAAAAAAGCATTATATGCAATTAGCGTAATGTTTGATCACGAGTTTATTTTTGAAGATGCCCTTATAGGCGCTGTCGCTATTGATAAAACAGGTGCATCATTACCTGAACAAACATTAAATTTATGTTTGAACACTGATGCAGTATTATTAGGGACTGTAGGAGACGGAAACCCTAAATATGATAGCAATCCAGATGCTCAAAAACGTCCTTCACAGGCTGTTTTAAAATTAAGAAAAGAGTTAGGGCTTTTTGCCAATAAAAGACCAATTAGAACGTATTCAACTCTTATGCATTCTTCTCCTTTGAAAAGAGAGATTATTGAAGGAGCTGATTTTATTGTTTTTAGAGAATTGACAGGCGGAATGTACTTTAGTGACAAAACATTAAATGAAGAGAAAACAAAAGCTTCTGATGTTTGTGAATATTCTGAAGAAGAAATTACAAGAATCACGCATTTAGCTTTTAAAGAAGCTCAAAAAAGAAGAAATAAAGTTACTATGGTTGACAAAGCTAATGTGCTTGAAACTTCTCGTTTGTGGAGAAACGTAGTGCAAAAAGTAGCTTTAGATTACCCAGATGTGCAATTGAACTTTTTATTTGTGGATACCGCAGCAATGCAATTAATATTAAACCCTAGACAGTTTGATGTTATTTTAACAGAGAACCTTTTTGGTGATATTCTTTCTGACGAAGCAAGTGCTATTACCGGTTCAATCGGGTTATTGGCTTCTGCTTCTTTCGGAACTAAAAAAGCATTGTTTGAGCCTGTTCATAAATCTTTTCCACAAGCTAAAGGTAAAAATATCGCAAATCCTATTGCTTCTATTGTTGCTGCAGCCATGTTGCTAGAACACTTTGGCTTGACCGAAGAAGCAAAATTAGTGCATGAAGCAATAGAAAAAGCTATTGAATATAATGTGGTTACTATTGATTTGAATCCGGGAACTAGTTTTGGAACTAATGAAGTAGGAGAGTTCGTTTCTAATTTTATTTTAAATAAAGACGACTTATTGTATTTCAATAATGACAATGTACACATCGGGCAATCGACTATCGTTTAAAGAAGAAAATAAATACACACACAGATATAATTATATAAATGGAATTAAATAAATATAGCAAAACCATAACTCAAGACGAAACGCAACCTGCTGCACAAGCAATGCTTTACGGAATTGGTTTAACTGAAGAAGATTTAAAGAAAGCTCAAGTAGGAATTGTTAGTATGGGCTACGAAGGGAACACTTGTAACATGCACCTAAATGGTTTGGCTAAAGAAATCAAAAAAGGGGTTTGGAAAGAAGATTTAGTAGGGCTTATTTTTAACACAATCGGTGTAAGTGACGGTATTTCTAACGGAACTGACGGAATGCGTTTTTCATTAGTTTCTAGAGATGTTATTGCAGATTCTATCGAAACAGTAATGGGAGCACAATGGTACGATGGTTTAATCGCTGTTCCGGGTTGTGATAAAAACATGCCAGGATCTGTAATTGCTATGGGACGAGTGAATCGCCCATCGATTATGGTTTATGGAGGTTCGATCCACTCTGGTAAATGGAAAGGCGAGTCTTTAAATATTGTTTCTGCATTTGAAGCATTAGGAAAAAAATTCAACAATACGATTGCTCCTGAGGATTTCAAGGGAGTGATTCAAAATGCTTGTCCGGGAGCAGGTGCTTGTGGTGGAATGTATACTGCAAATACGATGTCTTCGGCTATTGAAGCTTTAGGGATGAGTTTGCCTTATAGTTCTTCTAACCCTGCGTTAAGCGAAGAGAAAAAACAAGAATGTATTGACGCTGGAAAAGCAATCAGAATCTTGTTAGAAAAAGATATCAAACCAAGAGATATCATGACACGTGAAGCCTTTCTAAATGCAATTACAATGGTAGCCGTTTTAGGTGGTTCTACTAACGCAGTAATGCATTTAATTGCTATGGCACATTCTGTTGACATCGAAATTACTCTTAAAGATTTCCAAGATATTAGTGATAAAACACCTTTACTTGCAGATTTGAAACCAAGTGGTAAATACCTAATGGAAGATTTGCATGAAGCTGGAGGAGTTCCTGCAGTAATGAAGTACTTACTGAAACAAGGATTATTACATGGTGACTGTTTAACCGTAACTGGGAAAACATTAGCAGAGAATTTAGCTGTTGTTCCAGATTTGAACGACGGTCAGGAAGTAATACACGAAATTCAGAAAGCATTAAAAGCAACTGGAAATATCCAAATTCTTTACGGAAATCTTGCTGAAGAAGGTTGTGTTGCTAAAATTAGTGGTAACGAAGGAGAATATTTTGAAGGTGACGCAATTGTTTATGAAAATGAGCATGATGTTATAACTGGAGTTCGTGGAGGTGAAGTAAAACCAGGTAATGTAGTCGTCATTAGGTACTGTGGACCTAAAGGTGGGCCAGGAATGCCGGAAATGCTTAAACCTACATCAGCCATTATGGGTGCTGGATTAGGAAAAAGTGTAGCTTTAATTACTGACGGTAGATTTTCTGGTGGTTCACATGGATTTGTTGTTGGTCACGTTACGCCAGAGGCTTTTGATGGTGGTGGAATAGCATTAGTTAAAAATGGGGATATAATCACTATTGACGCTGTAAAAAACACTATTAATCTGAAAATTTCTGACGAAGAGTTTGCAGCAAGAAAAGCAAATTGGGTCCAACCTGATTTAAAAGTAAAAAAAGGAGTATTACTAAAATATATAAGATCAGTTTCAAGTGCCTCTACAGGTTGTGTAACTGATAAATAAAGCAAAAAGCCTTTGCGCTTAAGCGAATAAATAAATACCGATGGGAACAAAAAAAATATCAGGCGCTGAAGCCGTTATTAGATGCTTATTAGAAGAAGGAGTAGATTTGGTTTACGGATATCCAGGTGGAGCAATCATGCCGGTTTACGACGAGTTATATAAATTTAAAGATCAATTGCACCATGTTTTAGTGCGTCACGAACAAGGGGCGACACATGCGGCGCAAGGATTTGCAAGAGCTACCGGAAAAGTTGGAGTGGCGATAGCCACTTCAGGTCCTGGAGCTACAAACTTGGTCACGGGAATTGCAGATGCGCAAATTGACTCAACACCTATGGTTTGTATCACGGGTCAGGTTGGTAAACACTTATTAGGTTCTGATGCTTTTCAAGAAACAGATATTATTGGGATTTCAACTCCAGTAACTAAATGGAATTACCAAATTACTGAGGCTTCTGAAATTCCAGAAATCATGGCAAAGGCTTTCTATATTGCTAGATCAGGACGTCCAGGACCAGTATTAGTAGATATTACTAAAAATGCACAATTTGATGAATTCGAATTCAGCTATAAAAAATGTACCGGAATTAGAAGTTATGTGGCTGTTCCAAAATTAAATATTGAAAAAGTAAAAGAAGCTGCAGAATTAATCAACAAGGCTAAGAAACCATTTATTGTTTTTGGTCAAGGGATTATTTTAGGTCAGGCTGAAGAGTTATTAAAAGCATTTGTTGAAAAATCAGGAATTCCTGCTGCTTGGACAATTTTAGGACTTTCTGCATTACCTACAGAGCATCCATTAAATGTAGGAATGTTAGGAATGCATGGAAATTATGCACCAAATATTTTAACTAATGAGTGTGATGTTTTAATTGCACTAGGAATGCGTTTTGATGACCGCGTGACGGGAAATTTAGAAACGTATGCTAAACAAGCTAAAGTAATTCACTTCGATATCGATCCTGCTGAAATAGATAAAAATGTAAAAACGGAAGTAGCTGTTTTAGGTGATGTAAAAGAAGGATTAGCTGCTTTATTGCCTTTAATCGAAAACAATACACATGAATCTTGGCACAATAGATTCAAAGAATTATATGAAGTTGAATTAGAGGCTGTAATCAACGATGAATTGAAACCTAAAAAGGAAGGGATTTCTATGGGTGAAACTATCGAAATGATCAACAAACATTCTAAAGGAGACGCTATTATGGTTTCGGATGTGGGGCAACACCAAATGTTTACTTGTCGTTATTCTAAATTCAATAAATCTAAAAGTAATGTTACTTCTGGAGGATTAGGAACGATGGGCTTTGCATTACCAGCAGCTATAGGTGCTAAGATGGGAATGCCAGAAAGGGAAGTAGTTGCTATTATTGGTGATGGTGGATTCCAAATGACTATTCAGGAATTAGGAACTATTTTTCAGACGAAAGTCCCAGTAAAAATTGTAATACTAAACAATGAATTTTTAGGAATGGTTCGTCAATGGCAGCAATTGTTTTTTGACAGGCGTTATGCTTCGACTGAAATGACTAACCCTAATTTTGTTGCTATTGCAGAAGGCTATTATATCAAAGCTAAAAAAGTAACGAAAAGAGAAGATTTAGATGCTGCTGTTGCTGAAATGATGGCTTCAAAAGAATCGTACTTCCTTGAAGTTATGGTAGAAAAAGAAAATAATGTATTCCCTATGATACCAACAGGAGCTTCTGTTTCTGATATCAGATTAAGTTAATATTATGGAAAATCAAACATTCACAATTTCTGTTTATTCAGAAAATAACGTTGGTCTATTAAATAGAATATCAGGTATATTCTTAAAGCGTCACATCAATATCCTTAGTTTAAATGTCTCAGAATCAGAGATAGAAAATGTTTCTAGATTTGTGATTGTGGTGCATACCACAGAAAAATGGGTGCAAAACATTGTAGGTCAAATAGAAAAACAAATTGAGGTTATAAAAGCCTTTTATCATATTGATGACGAAACTATCTTTTTAGAAAATGCCTTATTCAAAATTGAATCTGGATTACTATTCGACGAAAAGCAAATTCAAAATATAATAAAAGAAAGTAACTCAGAAATAGTTACCGTGTCCAGAGACTTTTTTGTGATTTCTAAATCAGGAAGACGTTCAGACATTGAGGAACTATATAATAAATTAAAACCTTTCGGAATCATGCAATTTGTGCGTTCAGGAAGAATATCCGTTTCCAAAGAAAAAATGGAAATATCAACACTATTAGAAGAACTAAAAAATAAATAAAAATTAGACGATGGCAAATTATTTCAATTCATTACCACTTAGATTACAATTAGAACAATTAGGCGTATGCGAATTCATGGATCAATCTGAATTTGCTGATGGTATAACAGCTTTAAAAGGAAAAAAAGTAGTTATTGTCGGTTGTGGAGCACAAGGACTAAACCAAGGTTTAAACATGAGAGATTCAGGTTTAGATATTTCTTATGCGCTAAGAGCCGAAGCAATTGCACAAAAGAGAGCTTCTTTTATGAATGCTGCTGATAATGGTTTTACAGTGGGAACTTATGAAGAATTAATCCCTACGGCTGATTTGGTTTGTAACCTTACACCAGACAAACAACATACTGCGGTAGTTACTGCAATTATGCCTTTGATGAAAAAAGGTTCAACATTGGCCTATTCTCATGGTTTTAATATTGTGGAAGAAGGAATGCAGATTCGTAAAGACATTACTGTTATTATGTGTGCTCCAAAATGTCCAGGCTCTGAGGTTCGTGAAGAATATAAAAGAGGTTTTGGTGTACCTACCTTAATTGCGGTACATCCTGAAAATGATCCAAATAATGAAGGTTTTGCTCAAGCAAAAGCGTATGCTGTTGCAACAGGAGGACACAAAGCGGGTGTATTAAATTCATCATTTGTTGCTGAAGTAAAATCAGATTTAATGGGAGAGCAAACTATTCTTTGTGGAATGCTACAAACAGGATCTATTTTATGTTTTGATAAAATGGTCGAAAAAGGAATAGAGCCTGCTTATGCTTCTAAATTAATCCAATACGGTTGGGAAACGGTAACAGAAGCCTTGAAACATGGTGGAATCACTAATATGATGGATCGTTTAAACAATCCTTCAAAAGTGGAAGCGTATAGATTAGCTGATGAGTTGAAAGACATTATGCGTCCTTTATTTCAAAAACATATGGATGATATCATTTCAGGTGAATTTTCAAAAAATATGATGATTGACTGGGATAATGATGATGTTAATTTATTGACTTGGAGAGCGGCCACTGCTGAAACTAATTTTGAAAAAACTGCAGCGACTACAGATACTATTTCTGAACAAGAATACTTTGATAATGGAGTATTGATGATTGCTATGGTAAAGGCAGGTGTAGAATTGGCTTTTGAAACTATGACAGAAACAGGTATTATTGAAGAATCAGCTTATTATGAATCTCTTCATGAATTGCCTTTAATTGCCAATACAGTAGCTAGAAAAAAATTATACGAAATGAATAGAATTATTTCTGATACTGCAGAATATGGTTGTTATTTATTTGATCATGCTTGTAAGCCGTTATTAACGGAATTTATGAAAACTATCGATACTAATGTTATAGGAAAACCTTTTGCTACGACAAATGGTATTGATAACTCAGTATTAATTGCTGTTAACAAAAGTATTCGTCAGCACCCAATTGAAGAAACAGGGGAATGGTTGAGAGAATCTATGACTGCTATGAAAAAAATAGGATAATAAAAAAAATAGGAATTGCCACACAGGAGCGTGTGCTGGAATTTGCACTGTATCAAAAATGTCTATGTATATTTTGAGTTAGTATACGATGTATTTAAACATTGGTAAAGGATATGGAAGCTGATTACATTCACTTAACTTCGACCGAGCGACAAGTTAAGTGAAGTGGTTCCTTATTATGATAAGAGAAATATTTGTAGGGATTTTTAATTCGAAGATCTATTGCAAGTAAGGTTGTAGAACCATTAGCACGGTGGAGACGGATATGTTATTTACAATGCGTTTTTATAGTTTCTTTGGGTGCTAGATTAATTGTTATGAAGATTGTTAATGAAGAAAGGCGGGGTAGAAAATCTACTTCGTCTTTTTTGTTTTTTATCATATTATTCAAAATAGCTCATTTTTAAAGAATACTTACTTATATTGTACTATTATTATTGAGTTTTTAATTTATCGCCGAATTTATAAATTTATTTGTTTTTGGAATAGAGGGAATTTTAATACTTTTATAAAAAATTTACAAGCATGAGCTACTATAAGATTCAAAACTTCGAGCAATACTTCAAACATTATAACAAATCTGTCCGTGAACCCCGAAAATTTTGGGGTAAAATAGCCGAAGAGAATTTTACTTGGTTTCAACAATGGGATAAAGTTGTTGAGTTTGATATGGCTGAAGCTGAAATAAAATGGTTTACTGAAGCAAAAGTAAACATGGCTAAAAACTGCATTGACAGACACCTTAATAAAAGAGGAGAAAAAACAGCGATTATTTTTGAGCCAAATAATCCGAGTGAGGAAGCTTTGCATATTTCTTATAATGAATTGCATCAAAGGGTAGGTAAAATGGCCAACGTTTTGCGCGAACAAGGAATTAATAAAGGAGATCGAGTTTGTATTTATTTACCGATGATTCCGGAATTAGCTGTTTCAATTTTAGCTTGTGCGAGAATTGGCGCGATTCATTCCGTTGTTTTTGCTGGCTTTTCTGCTTCTGCAGTCGCTAACCGAATAACGGATAGTGAATGTAAAATGGTGATTACATCAGATGGTGGTTACCGCGGTAATAAAACAATCGAATTAAAAGAGATAATTGACGAAGCCTTAGAAAAATGTCCATCGGTAGAAAAGGTATTGGTTGTTAAAAGAACCAACACTCCAATTACGATGAAAGAAGGTAGAGATATTTATTTACAACCTTTACTAGACGAGGCATCAGATAACTGTGTTGCTGAAATTATGGATTCTGAAGATCCATTGTTTATTCTGTATACGTCTGGTTCGACAGGAAAACCAAAAGGAATGGTTCATACTACGGCAGGATATATGGTTTATACTGCTTATACATTCAAAAATGTATTCAATTACGAAGAAAATGATATCTTTTGGTGTACAGCAGATATCGGCTGGATTACTGGACATTCTTATTCTTTGTATGGTCCTTTATTGAATGGAGCGACAACGGTAATTTTTGAAGGCGTTCCTTCTTATCCCGATTTTAGTCGTTTTTGGGAAATTATCGAAAAACATAAAGTTTCGCAATTCTATACTGCGCCAACAGCCATTCGTGCTTTGGCCAAAGAAAATGTAAAATATGTACAAAAACATCATTTAAAAACCTTGAAAGTAATTGGTTCGGTTGGAGAACCAATAAATGAAGAAGCTTGGCACTGGTACAATGATCATGTAGGACAAAAAAAATGTCCTGTCGTAGATACATGGTGGCAAACCGAAACTGGAGGAATAATGATTGCGCCAATAGCATTTGTAACTCCTACGAAGCCTACTTATGCAACATTACCTTTACCGGGAGTTCAGGCAGTATTAATGGATGAAAACCGTAATGAAATAGAAGGCAATCAAGTGGTAGGAAGTTTATGTATTAAATTCCCATGGCCTGGGATTGCAAGAACAATTTGGGGGGATCACCAAAGATATAAAGACACTTATTTTACGGCGTTTCCTGGAACTTATTTTACAGGTGACGGTGCTTTGCGTGATGAAGTAGGTTATTACAGAATAACGGGTCGTGTTGATGATATAGTCATTGTTTCTGGACATAATCTTGGTACTGCTCCAATTGAAGATGCAATAAATGAACATCCTGCCGTTGCTGAAAGTGCAATAGTTGGTTTTCCTCATGACATTAAAGGAAATGCACTTTATGGCTATGTGATTTTAAAAGAAACAGGCGAAATTAGAAATAAAGAAAATCTGTTTAAAGAAATTAATCAATACATTTCAGATCACGTAGGACCTATAGCTAAATTAGATAAGATACAGTTTGTTTCCGGTTTACCTAAAACGCGATCTGGTAAAATTATGCGTAGAATCCTTAGAAAAATTGCTGAAGGTGATTTTTCTAATTTTGGAGACACCTCTACTTTAGTTGATCCTGAAATTGTAGACGAAATAAAAAAAGACAGAAAATAAGTTTTTATTTTTATAATTTTTAATAGAAAACTGCTTCCTGTTTGGGAGCAGTTTTTTTATTTTTTAATAACTTTCATTTCCAAGAAATAACCTAAATTAGCCACTATGGAAAAGATAGCGTCTGTTATTATTGTTGGAGGAGGATTAGCTGGGCTCACGTCAGCTATTCATTTATCTAAAATAGGGGTGGCTGTTATTTTGATCGAAAAGAATGAGTTTCCAAAACACAAAGTTTGCGGAGAATACATTTCAAATGAAGTATTGCCTTATCTCGAATGGCTGGATATCAAAGTTTCTCAATTAACTCCTACGAAAATTAGTCAACTTCAATTTTCGACAGAAAATGGTAAATCAATTAAAATTGAATTGCCGCTTGGAGGTTTTGGTGTCAGTCGTTTTGCTCTAGATGCTTATTTATATAAGAAAGCTGTTGCAAATGGGTGTGTCGTTATACAAGATACTGTCGAAGACATTGTTTATAACGAGAATCAATTTACAGTACGAACTTCAGATAATATGGTGCTAAAAGCAGAAATCGTAATTGGTGCTTTTGGGAAACGTTCCAATATTGATCAAAAATTAAATAGAAATTTTATTCAAAAAAAATCTTCGTGGTTAGCAGTAAAAGCACATTACTCTGGCGATTTTCCTAGTAATTTGGTGGGATTGCATAATTTTAAGGGAGGTTATTGTGGGGTTTCAAAAGTAGAAAATGACACAATTAATATTTGCTATTTAGCAGATTACGACACTTTTAAAAAGCACAAAAATATTCAAGAGTATCAGAAAGATGTGGTTTCTAAAAATCCGCACTTAAAATTAATTTTAGATGCCAGTACGATGCTTTTTGAAAAGCCTTTAACGATCAGCCAGATTTCTTTCGAAAAAAAAAGAGCAGTAGAAAATGGTATTCTTATGATAGGAGACACAGCTGGGCTGATACATCCTTTATGCGGGAACGGAATGGCGATGGCTATTCATAGTGCTAAAATTGCTTCTGATTTGGTTGGTGCTTATTTTGAGGGCGAGATTACATCTAGGACTTCATTGGAAAAAAAATATTTTAAACAATGGAATTATAATTTTAATAGTAGGTTGAAGATGGGCCGGATATTATCTAAAATTTTAGAAAAACAAAAACTGTCCGAGTCTCTAATGCGTATAGTAGTTAGATTCCCTTTCGTTTTAAAAATAATCATAAGGAAAACCCATGGCAAACCCATTATAAATTAATCAGATATGTCATTAAACACAAAATATAGAACTGATGAACCGGAAATCATGGATGATTTTGCTCTAGAAGGCGAAATTTTACGTGAAGCTTTAGATAAAATCGCAAAAATTAATCAGCTATTAGGAGGAAACAAACTAACTTTACTAGGAGTGAAGGAGTTAATCGCTAATAATCCTAAAACAACTGAAATCACGATTGTTGATGTGGGTTGTGGTAATGGAGATATGTTAAGAACACTTGCTGATTATGGATTGCAGCATAATTTAAAACTTAATCTAATAGGGGTTGATGCAAATAATTTCACTGTAAGGCATGCTATTAATTTATCAAAACAATATCTAAATATAGCGTACCGTTGTGAAGATATCTTTGATAAACCTTTTAAAGAATTAAAGTATGATATTGTATTGTGCACCCTGACTTTACATCATTTCAAGGAAGATGAAATTATGGAAATAATGACAACATTTTATGAGAATGCCAGTCTCGGAGTTGTTATTAATGATTTACATCGAAGTGCTGTCGCTTACCGATTGTTTCAGTCCTTGTGTTTTGTTTTTCAATTGAATGATATGTCCAGGGAAGATGGTTTGGTTTCAATATTAAGAGGTTTTAGAAAAGAAGACTTACTTCGGTTTTCAAAAAAATTAAATTTTAAAAAATATAAAATCCAATGGAAATGGGCTTTTAGATACCAATGGATAATTTCAAAGATATGAGTGTAAAAATAAATACAGTAACAAAACAATTACCGAAATATTCCAGAACTACAGCGGAAATAATTCCGTTTCTAGATGCTTGGCTCACGGGACAAGATGAGCGCTTCATCAGAAAAGTAAAGAAAATATTTGAGGGTGCGGCAGTAGACAAGCGCTATTCCATCATGGATCCGATCGAAGTTTTTACAAAAACATCATTCGAAGAGCGAAATGATATTTATGTTCGTGAAGTCATTGATTTAGGAGAAAAGGTACTGGAAAAAGCATTGTTGAAATCGGGTTGGAAGGCAGAAGATTTAGATTATATCATAACGGTGAGTTGCACTGGTATCATGATCCCTTCATTAGATGCCTATTTAATTAATAAGCTAAAGTTACGGCAGGACATTGTGCGTCTACCGGTAACGGAGATGGGCTGTGCTGCTGGAATATCTGGAATTATATATGCTAAAAACTTTTTGCAGTCTAATCCTGGTAAACGCGCAGCGGTGATCGCAGTAGAAAGTCCGACAGCAACATTTCAGCTGAATGATTTTTCGATGGCTAATATTGTAAGTGCTGCTATTTTTGGAGATGGAGCTGCCTGTGTCTTACTCTCGTCTCACGAAGACGATGAAGGTCCCGAAATACTAGCAGAAGAGATGTATCATTTTTATGAAAATGAACACATGATGGGCTTTAAGCTAACCAATAGTGGTTTGCAAATGATTTTAGACATTGAAGTGCCAAATACTATTGCTTCTCATTTCCCAGCGATTATACATCCTTTTTTAGAAAAAAATAATCTAAAAATTGATGATATGGACCATCTCATATTTCATCCGGGTGGAAAAAAGATAGTTCAAACAGTGGAAGCTTTATTTTCAGATTTAGGTAAAAACATAGATGATACAAAAGAAGTTTTGCGTTTGTATGGTAATATGTCGAGTGCAACCGTTCTGTATGTTTTGGAGCGATTCATGGATAATATGCCTCCAAAAGGAGATAAAGGATTAATGCTGAGTTTTGGCCCGGGGTTTTCGGCCCAGAGAGTATTGTTGCAGTTTTAGTAAAAGAAGATACAAGAGTGATGAAAAATCAAGAAATTATATCAAAATTACCGTATTCTAAACCATTCCTGTTTGTTGATGAAATCATTAAGATTGATGAAAATGGAGTAGAAGGTAACTTTACTTTCGATGAAAAATTAGATTTTTATAAAGGTCATTTTGAAAATAATCCGGTGACGCCTGGTGTAATTTTAACCGAGACAATGGCCCAAATTGGATTGGTTTGCCTAGGTGTATTTTTATTAGATAATAACTTTAATAAAAATACTTCAATAGCTTTAACATCAACTAATATTGAATTTATGAAACCCGTATTTCCTAATGAAAAAGTGACCGTATTTTCAGAAAAGATGTACTTCAGATTTGGTAAACTAAAATGTAAAGTGAGTATGAAAAATGAGTTTGGGGTTGTTGTTTGCAGTGGAGAAATTGCAGGAATGATAGTCTAATATTTCTTTTAATTCCTCAGTGGTTTTCGCTTTGCCTAATTTCGAATTAAAAAAGTAAGAGCTTAAAAAAAAATGTATCGAGAAATCTTGATGCATTTTTAATGATTTAAATAATAATGCCATGAATAGGAGAGTAGTAATAACCGGACTTGGTGTGGTGGCTCCAAATGGAGTAGGGCTTGATGCCTTTACTCATGCGATTAAAAATGGAATTTCTGGTATTCGTAAAGATGCGGACTTGGAACGCCTGCAATTTTCGTGTCAGATTTCAGGAAAACCTGAGATTTCGGAGGCACTATCATTGGATTATTTTACGGAATTAGAACTGCGAAATTTTAACTCCACGGGTATTTTGTATGGTGTAATAGCGGGAATGGATGCATGGAAGGATGCTGAGTTACCCATATTGAATAACGAGGACCCTGATTGGGATAGCGGAACGATTTTTGGTACAGGAACTTCTGGTATCGATAAATTTCGCGAAAGCATTTACAAAATTGATGATTTGCAAACTCGTAGACTTGGAAGTACAGCTGTAGCACAAACAATGAATAGTGGCGTTAGTGCTTATCTAGGAGGGAAATTAGGTTTAGGGAACCAGGTAACTACTAATTCATCTGCTTGTACTACTGGGGCCGAAAGCATTTTGATGGCTTATGAACGTATCAAGTCGGGGTTGGCTAATCGAATGTTAGCTGGGAGCACTAGTGACAGTGGGCCTTATATCTGGGGTGGTTTTGATGCTTTGCGTGTTTGTACTTTTAAGCACAATGAAAGTCCAGAGCAAGGTTCGAGACCTATGAGTGCCAGTGCCTCTGGATTTGTACCTGGAAGCGGAGCAGGAGCTTTCGTATTGGAAGATTTGGAAACAGCGCTTTCACGTGGCGTACGAATTTATGCTGAAGTGTTAGGTGGAAATGTAAATTCAGGTGGACAGCGTGGTGAGGGAACAATGACGGCTCCAAATCCTATAGCTGTTCAAAAGTGTATCAAAGATGCGATTGCTAATGCTGGAATCCAAGCAGATGAAATCGACACTATCAATGGTCACTTGACTGCTACATCAAAAGACAGCTTAGAAATAAAGAATTGGAGTGAAGCTTTGGGCAGAAGCGGCAACGATTTCCCCTATATCAACTCATTGAAATCAATGGTAGGTCATTGCTTGTCAGCAGCTGGGAGTATAGAAAGTGTTGCTGCAGTATTACAAGTACATCAAGGATTTATTTTTCCCAATATTAATTGTGAGGACTTAAACCTTGAAATCGAAAATATAATTGATGTTTCAAGAGTTCCTAAAAATTTGATTGAAAAAGAATTAAATATTATAGCCAAAGCCAGTTTTGGTTTTGGAGACGTTAATGGTTGCCTCATTTTGAAAAAATATACAGTTTAAAAACTATAGCATGAACAAAGAAGAGACTTTAGAACAATTAAGAAATATAGTAAAGCCCTACATTAATAATGAAGAAGCTTTTGAAAATTTCACGGAAGACACAGATTTCATAACTGATTTAAATATTAATTCGGCTAATCTGGTGGATATCATTTTAGATGTCGAAGACTATTTTAAAATCCATATCGATAATGATTCGATGGAAAAAATGATTGACGTGAAATCTACATTGGAAATAATAGAAACTAAATTAGCAAAAAGGTGATTGGAAACGATGTTGTAGATTTGGCTTTAGCTCGAATAGAAAGCAATTGGAAACGTCAAGGATATTTGGATAAAATATTTACGCAAAAAGAACAATTGCTTATTTCAACTGCTGAAAATTCAGACATCATGGTATGGAATTTATGGAGCAGGAAGGAAGCAGCTTACAAAATCTACAATAGAGCCACAGGAATACGCGGCTACTTTCCCCTGAAGTTAGAATGTACTTACGAAAATAGAAATATAGGTTCCGTTCTATGTAATGGTTATACCTACTATACTAAAACTGAAATAATACAGGATAAAATTCACACAATTGCAGTAACTGATAAGATGGATCTTAATTTTGTCTTGGAGCTCGGACCTACAGTGAAAATAATAAAAAAGAAGGGAGTTCCATTTCTTGTAGAAGGGAAAAAGAATTCTTTAAATCTCGTTTCATTAAGTCATCATGGTCGTTACAGTACTATGGTACGGTTAAAACAATAAAGAACAACGAGATTGAATCTGTTTAATATGTGGAAAGTTTTAGCTCTTTATGATTTTATTCAGTTAAAATAAAACTAGCAAATTATTGTCTTTAAGGGTTTATTTAATACCTAACCTTGACTTTAATTTTAGAAATAATAAAGCCGTTTTATAGGCGTCTTCAGTTGACGAATTTCTCTCGCTGTTTGGGACTTTATAAATTTCAGATAATTCGTTTAATGAAAATTGCTTATCAGTGATATCGTTTAATTTTCGATGCATCATATCAATATCCAAGGCTTCATTTTTTAATCGGCCGCATTCTAGTTTTTCTAAGGCCTCATTAATCATTTCGACATCAAAATCAATATGATGTCCCACTAAAGTAGAATTTCCAATAAACTCAACAAAGGCTTTTATGGCTTCTGTTTCTGCAAGTTTATTCATCTTGCTTTCGATAATAAACTCATTTGAAAGTTTATTATCGTGTAGGTATTTGTATTGCAATAAAATGACTTCAAAACTGTCTCCAATAAAAAGACTGTCATCTACAACGGCAAACGCACCGATTGATAAGATTACATCTTTATGCGGATTCATACCTGTAGTTTCAGTAGAGATAACAACGTAACGATTCGATTTTTTATCGAATTTAGCAAGGTATGTTTTCCAGAATTCCGGAAGTTCTTTATTGATATTTTTTATCCATTCTAGCATAACTAGGAAAATTGAGTCAGTTGAAACTTATTTTTAATTAATTCTTCCAATTCTCTCATTGGAGCTAGCGCATTTTTCAGTTTTTCTTTGTCGATTTTTGATAACTCCTCCAAATTTATAAATTGTCCAGAATCTTCATTTTTTAAGCCTTCTACTGTTCTTATTTTCGATAAAGTTAAGAAAGCTTCAGCACAATTAAGATATATTTCTGAATATTTAGGGTCGTTAATCGCTAATTGTTTAAAGCGAGTGTAGGTATTGTTAATCCCTTTTATGCCTTGACTTAGGATAAATAGACGGGCACCATCTATAAGCGGCATTAAGGCACGGGTCTTTATATCGAACTTATCTTTGTTGGGGCCAGTTTCTTCCAGAATGAACTTTTTGAAAAAACTTAAAGGAGAATTTTTTCTTAACGCATCATTGCCTAAAAAGTCAAAAAACAATGTATTGTTGCTCGCATTTTTGAAAACAACATTACTAATTGCATCTTCAATTTTTGATTCTCCAAAAACAAGTTCATAATCAAAGAATATACTACTCAAATTATTACTGCTTTCACCAGGAGTATTCATCCAGTTGTCGTATTGTTTTATCCAATCCGTCAATGACTTGCACCACATCATATTGCTTGCCATATGTCCGTTAGGGCATAATTCATAGCCTATTTCTTCAAGTGTAAGGGTCGTTTTTCGTCCTAGTTCAAGAAAATAATCTTTTACCTCTCTGTATTTTTCGGTAGCTACATCTTCAAAAACTAAAATACTATCTTGATCTGTAAGTAGCAGCTGTTCTTTTCTTCCTTGACTACCAATGCTTAACCAGGCAAAACGAGCAGGAGGGGAGCCCATTTCAAGAATAGAGATTTCGATTGCGCGCTTTAATAGGGCAAAATTGATCTCAGAAGTAATATTAGAAATATGTGTAAGAGGAATATTTTTGTAAATCGATGTTTGAATAAGATCAGTTAGTCGTACACGAATTTGTTTTAATTCTTTCGGAGTATGAGTACGCTTAATTTCTTTAATTAGAACACCGGGATTACTGGCTTGTGCAACAATCAAATCGTGTTCAGAAACAACTCCTTTTACATTCGATTTATTCGTACCATCTGCGGTTACACACAAATGGGTGACATTATTTTTTAACATCAGTAATTGTGCTTCTGCCAGCGAAACATTTTCTAGTACTGTTATTACTGGCGACGACATAATTTTATCTACTGAAACAGTTATTGGAAACCTGCCTGTAGCAATTTTAGATGACATATCCGTATCGGTAACAATTCCGATAGGCATATTCGCATCACAAATAACAGCGCTATTAAGTCGCATTTCAGCCATAAGTTGCGCTACTTCACTAACCATAGTGTTAGGAGTAGTTATTAGCGGTGTATTGTTATAAGATAAAGTTTGGAAATATTGCATTTGAGACTGTTTGTCCGTATAAAATAAGGTGTCTGAAATGTGATTTCCACGTAAATTGTCGTTTTCTGTTGAGGCAGGTGTATTAGTGGCAAAATTTTCCAATAAATAATTTAAAACCTCAGTGTTATTTGCTACAAATGGTCTAAAAATGGCAATAGGAATAGCATAAACGACACTTTCTTCGCGCGCTTTTGCAGTCATTCTATAATTGTTTTTTGCGAAAAATGGACGCAAACCAAAAATAGCACCTTCATGACATTTATTCAAAATCGTTTCTTCAGCATCTGCTATAACAGATAAGTGAATTACTCCAGAGGCCACAACGTAAAAACTATCGTGTAAAACATCATTATATTGGAACAATGTTTTGTTTTTTTCCAAATTTACCACACGAATATTTGCAGCAATTTCAGATAACTCTTCAAATGTTAAATGGTCAAATGGCGAGTATTTCTTTAAAAAATCAGCAATGCGTTCTACAATCGTGTTCATAATTTTGTTGTGGTTTCTTTGTGTAAAATTAATAAAATTATTATTTATATGGTCGTATTATGAATGTTAAATCTTGGTTTTATTAATTAAAGGATATTATTGTTTCTTATTAAGGATAGAGTGAATAGAAAACAGTTTTACTGATGATATTTTAAAGGGAGTTAAAGATTGTACATAATTTCTATTTTACATAATATAAATTATAATTCAAATATATATTGTTTTATTTGGGGGATTATTTCCTGTTGATAGTTTTCTGTCTTTAAACTTTAAATTTATCATTCTAAAGAAAGTTCTCTTTTACTAATTTGTTGATATACCGTCGAATTATGATGCGGTGTTTATTACGACGGATACTATTTATAATTGACAAGACTGGTCAGATCTCTAAATATAAAATGTTTTACGATGAGGCGGCACAGTTAAGATAAAATAAAGTCTATTGCTTAAATAATATTTAAAACGTAATTTAACGTTAAACAAACTATAAAATGTTTTACGATGATGCGGCAGTTAAGATAAAATAAAGTATATTGCTTAAATAATATTTAGAACGTATTTTAACGTTAAACAAACTTATTTAAACTACTACCACTAAATGGATTTTACGAACCCGTTAGTTTATGGAGTTCCTTGTTTTTTGGGCTTTATCGCTATAGAGCTTACCTACAGCAAAACTTTTGATGACAAACAATTATATAAATGGAAAGACTTATTCTCAAGTTTATCGCTTGGAATAGGATCTGCGGTAGTCGGTGCGCTTATAAAAACAGTAGCCGTAATATTTGTTTTTAATTTTGCCTATGATTTCTTCAACCCCATAGTAGATGGTGTTCGTATGAATATAATGGGCTGGGAATCTTTTGGATATGCATGGTACATTTGGTTATTTTGTATGCTCTTAGATGATTTTTCTTATTACTGGTTCCATCGACAAAATCACATGGTCCGCTTTTTATGGGCAGCACATATTGTACATCATTCTTCAGATAATTTTAATTTGGGTACAGCCGTTCGAAATGGTTGGTTCACTATTTTTTATAAACCCTTTTTTTATGTTTGGATTGTGATCATTGGTTTTCCGCCAGAAATGCTTGTTGTTTGTATGGCTATTGAAGCTCTATGGCAATTCCAACTGCATACACAGTATATAAAAAAAATGGGGTTTATAGAAAAATTTCTAAATACCCACACCATGCATCAAGTTCACCATGCACGCAATATTGAATATATGGATAAAAACCATGGTGGCTTCCTAAATGTTTTTGATAGAATTTTTGGAACTTGGAAAGAACTAGATGATTCTATAGCTATAGAATACGGGGTTTCTGTACCTCCAGACTCTTATAATCTATATATTATCTTAACCAATGAGTACAAAAATATTTGGGAAGACATGAAAAAATCAAAAAATTGGTATCACAAGTTCAAGTATATTTTCGGCGCTCCTGGCTGGAGTCATGATGGGAGCACTCTTACTGTAAAGCAAATGAGATACGAAATAGCAAAAACATCTAAGAGTAGTATTTAAAAGGCAGCTACTACTCTACTACCTAAAATATCTTAATACAAATTTTTGATTTAGTCTAAAAACTCCATCATTTCTCGTAGTCAAATTTGCATGAGGGATAGTAGTGGTATCCTTTTATGGAGCTTGCGGAATAAAAAATATAGCGAATAGCCCGGCCCGAAAGTAACGAGGAGGAACGACGAAGTTATCTGACGGGACATGCTCAAAAAACAAAAATTATCATTTACATACTTTATAGTCTTATAATTATAGTTTTAATATGGTAATCAAACACTTAAGGGTGTTTAATTAAAAATGAAATTGTTTTGCTGATTGCCCTATCGTTTTGGTAATAGTATTTTATGAATAAACTTCATTTTTTCAACCATATTCGGTGTAATAATGAATGGATAAACATCAGGAATTCCCATTGCTCTATTGATGCTATTGACGGCAAATGATAAAGGAATACAAGTCTCTATAATCACATCAAAATTTTCTACAGTATAAGGGTCGAAAGAAACGTTAGCTTTCATAGTGTTTGACGGATTGATTGGCTTTACATTTAAACCAAAAAAATAGGCTGTTTCTAGCATATCCATAATATGGAGATAGTGTGCCCAAGTTTCTGCCCAATCTTCCCAAGGATGTGATGTAGCATACTTGCTTACAAATGACTTTTGCCAATCTGCGGGAGCACCTTCCTTGTAATGCTTCTGTAAAGCATCAGCATAACTCACTTGTTCGTCTCCAAAAATGGCTCTAAACTCGGTTAATAGCTGCTCGTTAGTATATATTAAGCGATCCCAGAAATAGTGACCTACCTCATGTCTAAGATGACCAATCAATGTACGATAAGGTTCTAGAAATTGCTTTCGCATTTGCTCTCTTAGCGCAGAGTCTGCTTCTCTTAAAAGGATAGTAATAACTCCGTCTGCGTGACCTGTCATTAGATCAGGGTCGTTTTGTTTTACAACAAAGTCGAAACACAATCCTTCGTCATTGATCATTTTACTTGGCAGTGGTAGCCCAATTTTTTGAAGTTGATAAATCAAGCGGTGCTTTGCAATTTCAAGATTTTTCCATTTTTCAAAATTTTCTGTATCGGAAAGATTTGGTATTGTTCTGTTTAGCTGGCAAGCATGACAAAATTCTTCAGGTGAATTCTTCTCAATTAGCCAGTTACAAACGTTGTATTCTTTATTCTTACAATACTTATACTCAATGTGCTTCTGATCAGAAATCAAAGATATACCCAGCGGGTCGAAGGTCAGCATCTTGCGGTCTTCATCTCTAAAACCTGATAAATGCCCGCAATTTTCACAAGTATAACTTTCGAAAAATAGAGATTGAGCACAATGACCACATTGAAATATTTTCATATATTTAATTTTGTTGTAAAAATAAGCATATGATTGTCATTTACTTATATTTTTCTATTGAAAGTTGGGTTTCTAATTTAGAAGTTGCACTACCTCGAATACCTCCAGAGACTGGCATTGTGTTTTCGAAGTGCGCACTTGAAGCAATCGGGAAATGCGTATTTCCTGTAAGAATACCGTGACTTGGATCTAAACCTAGCCAACCAATTCCTGGTAAAAAGACCTCCACCCAGGCATGTAGTTCATAAGCGGGGTGGATCATGTCAAAATAATAGTAACCACTAACAAAACGTGCAGCGATTCCAAACTGTCTTAACAGGTTTATTTGCATCCATGACAAATCTCGGCAAGATCCTCTTTTTATTGTAAAGGTTTCGTCTGGTTTTAATGGTGATCCTACTTCTCTATATTCAACACTAAAATCGTCATGTAATTGTTTATTCAGATTTGTTAAAAACGAAATCGTATTAAAATTAGATTCTTTTAAAATGGCTGTTCCGTAATCAAGTAATTCTTGTGAGATGAGTTGGCCTTCTAACGTAGAAAAAAGTAATTTTTTCTGCAATTCATCATATTGTAATGGTAGTTGATTAGAGTGTAGTGGATAAATTAGGAAATCAAAAGGGTTAAAGTCCTTCGTTTCCAGAATGGTTGTTGACGTAATTGTTAATTGGTTCGTCATCCCTTCAAACCAACAAAAATCTACTACATTATTTTCTTCATCTTGTACTACCCTATGCCCTGTCGGTTCTGGCAGAATCGTTATTGAATAATCTGTTACATCGACATAAGTTGTTTCTCTTGGTCGGAACCTCAAATAATGTGGTTCCAGAAACACTTCTGAATTAAACAAATAGACTGTATTATGAGTAATCTTAAATTTCATTGGTTGATTCTAATTTTTAGTATTCTAATACTTTGGTACAATTAATTTTTAAGGATTAGTTCTCGATACCTGCCCGTGGCAAACAGGTATTTTTTTTCATTTCATTCCACAAAATGCACTCGAACTGACGATTTTAAAAACTAAACAGCTAGAGATTCTATTTTACTTCTGAGTAATCAGTTTGTATCACAAAAAACGAGTTGTAAATAGCTGAAGATATTTTATTTAACTTTCCTTGGATCTCATCCAGATACTCATGCATGCCTTTATCTATAATGTCATTAATGTCAATATATTCCAATTGCGATCTTAGGGCGCCTAATTGTTTTTGTGCGTCATTACTAAAGCCAACAGCACTACCAGACAACGTAATAAGTGATTGCTCAGCAATTAGTAGACAAGCAAGTATAGATCTAGGAAATTCTCTATCTAGAATCAAAAACTCTGCAATGCAGGAAGGCGATAGCTTTCCGTATTTTTTTCTATACATATCATAAGCACTTACTGATTTTAAAAGGGCTGCCCATTGTATTAAATCTATCGACGATCCAACTTCCGTAGGAGAGTCTAATAAAAGATGGTATTTAGCGTCTAGTACTCTTGATGTTTTATCTGCACGTTCTAAAACTTGTCCCAATTTACCAAAATTCCAACCTTCATTTCTAGATATGGTAGAATCATACATCCCGTAAACTAATTGACATCCGTTTTTTATGTGGGTAAAAAAATTTCTAATATTTACATCTAAACATTGTTTTTTGTCTTGACCGTCTTTCACTAAAAAATAAAGGGCATTGATTTGCTCCCACACTTCTTTTGTGATTTCGGTTCTTACCGCACGAGCATTTTCTCTTGCGTTTAAAATACAATTGTAAATTGAGTTTGGATTTCTTTCTTCAAAAGTCAGAAAGTAGATGACTTTCGTTTTTTCTACTTTCGAATTAAGCGATTGATACAATTCCCAATCTCCTGTAATAACGACCAGTGGTTGCCATTGCTGCATTTCATTAGGTGGTAATTCCAATGATAAATTAAAGTTAACATCCATAAAACGAGCATAATTTTCTGCACGTTCTAAATACCTATTCATCCAATATATTGTGTTTGCTACTCTTCCAAGCATAATTTTTTTAATTTTAATTGTTTAATATCCAAGTATCTTTACTTCCTCCCCCTTGGGACGAATTGACAACGATTGAGCCTTTTTTTAGCGCCACACGCGTTAATGCTCCTGGAATAATTTTTATACTATCTTCTCCATATAACGCATAGGGTCTTAAATCTACATGACGTCCTTCAATCGTGTCCTCAGTCAAAGTTGGCACTCTGGAAAGGTTAATCATCGGTTGTGCAATATAATTTCTTGGATTGTGTTTTATTTTTGCAATAAATTCTTGTTGCTCTTTTTTAGTAGATTTTGGACCTATAAGCATTCCATAACCACCTGAAGCATCCGTTTGTTTCACCACTAAATTATGAATATTTTCAATAACATATTTACGATCGGCTTCTTCATCACAAATATAGGTTTGTACATTTGGTATAATCATCTCTTCACCTAAGTAATATTTGATGATTCGAGGAATATAAGCATAAACTGCTTTGTCATCTACAACGCCTGATCCAGGTGCATTAACTAGTACTACGTTTCCTTTTAGATAGGCTTTAAATAATCCAGGAGTTCCTAATACAGAATTTTTATTAAATGCTAGTGGGTCAATAAATTCATCATCCACACGACGATAAATAACATCCACACGTTGCAAACCAGCGGTGGTTATCATAAACACGACATCGTCTTTTACAATTAAATCTTTACCTTCTACTAACTCCGCACCCATTTGTTGCGCTAAATAAGAATGCTCAAAATAGGCCGAATTAAAAATACCTGGAGTTAATACAACAACGTTAGGTTTTTCAACATCAGTAAGTGATTCTAACGTATCTCTTAAAATGTGTGTGTAATTATACACAGGCTTTACTCCTAGTTTTTTGAATAGTTCAGGAAATGTTCTTTTTAGAATTTCTCTGTTTTCAAGCATGTAAGAAACTCCCGAAGGACATCTTAGATTGTCTTCAAGTACATAATATTGTCCGTCACCACCTTTGATTAAGTCAGAACCAGTAATGTGACACCAAATGTCTTTTGGAGGTGTAAATCCTTGTAATTGTTTTAAATAAGAAGCGCTGGATAAAATTAATTCCTTTGGGATAATTTTATCTTTGATGACTTTTTGGTCATTATAAATATCCTGTATAAACAAATTTAATGCTCTAATACGTTGCTCCAAGCCTTTTTCTAAGTGCGTCCATTCTGTATTATCAATTATTCTAGGAATAATATCTAAATGAAGAATTCGCTCTACACCTTGATTGTCGTCATACACATTAAAGGTCATTCCTAATGATAGTTGGGCTCTATCAGTAGCATGTTGAAGGCTTTGTAGCTTCTTGTGACTCACTTTTTGGAGCCGTTCTAAAAATAACTTATAATTGGGCCGAACGTTATTATTTTCATCAAACATTTCGTCATAATACCCTTTGGTATCGTATTCTGATAAATTTAACTTTAACATGAAAAATAGTGAATTTATTCCTTTTTTAAAACATCTTTTACTTGCTTTTTTAACCGCAAATAAAGTTTAATTTTGAATTAAAAAGAGGATTGGTTTTTTTAAAAAAAATTATAACAAACTAGAAAAGTACTAGATTTATATTCCTCAATATACGAATAATATACTATAAAATCTTACAAATATGAAGTTAAATGTTATTTTAATTGTTATAAAATTAAATATCTCACACACTTTTTATCTGTAAAATGCTTTTAATCAAATGGTTGTTTACTTTCTTTTGTGTAATTAGAAAAGACACCTATTATTTTGTATTATGTAAGTAAATAAGTATCTAACGTCCCAAATAAGTACTAATATATTTTTTTATCGCAACGCTCCGACTCTATTATTAGAGCCAATTTTGAAGACAACTTCGGTAGCAAGTTTTGTTTAAAAATGCATTTTGGACCTTATATATTAAATCCAGAAATACGCTTATTTGATTGCTGTTTTTTTTAGCCTTTCTACAAACCTCTATTTTTAGGGATAAAAAGTTTCTGACGGTTGCTTTCACTTTTTGTTGTTTAAACTAAAAAAGTCCCAAAGCTTTTATACTTTGGAACTAATAAATTAAGATTTTTATGAAATCTTATGTCTATAAAATTTTCACCAAATGCTTACCGCTGTCGCTTAGTTGAAAAAAAAACAGCATCTAAAGTGAATTTAGATGCTGTTTTAAAACTAGTAAATAAAAAGACTCTTTTATTTAAGTGATTTCATATCAATTACAAATCTGTATTTTACATCATTGCTTGTAACACGATCATAAGCTTTGTTTATATCTTGTATGTTGATCAATTCAATATCACTTGTAATATTATGTTTTCCACAGAAATCTAACATTTCTTGTGTTTCTTTAATACCACCAATTAAAGAACCAGCGATACGCTTACGTCCCATAATGATATTTCCTCCGTTAAATGGTTT
Organism: Flavobacterium sp. Arc3; assembly: GCF_041431375.1. Classification (NCBI taxonomy): domain Bacteria; kingdom Pseudomonadati; phylum Bacteroidota; class Flavobacteriia; order Flavobacteriales; family Flavobacteriaceae; genus Flavobacterium; species Flavobacterium sp. Arc3. Next base: position 60,364 of record NZ_JASMRI010000024.1, read on the forward strand.
TAAAGGTTCTACTGCTCCAACTAAAACCATTGTCGCATCAATTTTCAATAGTCCTAAATACGGATCCATCTCATGCCCTACAGGAATGGTGTTCAAGATAAAATCGAAGCTGTTTTGATGCTTTTTCATTTCTTCAGCATCTTTAGATACTAAAACTTCATGAGCTCCTAAACGTTTAGCATCTTTTCCTTTTTCTGGAGATGTTGTAATCATTACTACATGTGCACCTAAAGCATGTGCAAATTTAACTCCCATATGGCCTAAACCTCCTAAACCTACAATACCTACTTTATCTCCTGCTTTAACTTTCCAGTGGCTTAGTGGAGACCAAGTTGTAACTCCTGCGCATAATAAAGGTGCGGCTGCTGCTTCGTCAAGATTTTCTGGGATGCGCAATACAAATTTTTCATCCACAACTACTGATGTAGAGTAACCTCCGTAAGTTTCTTTACCTTCAATGTGCTTATCTGGACTGTTGTAAGTGAATGTTGCTCCTTCTTCACAAAATTGCTCTAAGTCTTTTTGACAAGAAGAACATGTTTGACAAGAGTCTACTAAACAGCCTACTCCTACTAAATCTCCTACTTTATAACTGCTAACTCCATCACCAACTTCAACAACACGACCAACTATCTCGTGTCCAGGAACCACTGGATATGTTGATCCGTGCCATTCGTTTCTAACAGTATGTATATCACTATGACAAACCCCACAGTACGTAATATCAATTTTCACATCGTCTTTCCCTACTGCTCTTCTTTCTATATTTAAAGGTATTAAATCCTCTGTTGGTGCCGTTGCACCGTATGCTTTAACTGTAGTTGTAGCCATTTTTATTTATTTTAAAGTTTAATTTATATTTAATTCTTTAGATGCAGAACTTAATTAATTAGCTCTGTATGCTAATAAAGTGTTCTACATCAAATTTTTGTCATTCTCTTTCTAGAAAACCTTTTATTTTGAAACTGTTGGGTAATCCGTATATCCTTTAGCTCCTGGTGTGTAAAAAGTATCTTGATCCCAAGCTGCCATTGCTAAGTTATTTTCAAAACGCTCTACTAAATCTGGATTAGAGATGTATAATTTACCATAAGCAACTAAATCAGCATTCCCTTCTTCAATTACTTTATTTCCTTTTTCTTGATCAAAATTAGAGTTAATCATTAATGTTCCGTTATATAAAGGACGGAAATGTTTAGCGATTTCTTTAACTGCGTATGGTATCGCTGAAACATCAGTAAATGGTTCCGACAAATGTACGTAAGCTAAATTATAATTATTTAATTTTTTAATGATGTACTCAAATGTAGGGATTGTTTCTTCATCCATAGTCATACCAAACATACCATTTAATGAAGGGTTAAAACGCGCTCCAATATTTTCTTGTGGCATCACTTCTTTAATAGCATCCAAAACTTCAAAAAAGAAACGGCATCTGTTTTCAATACTCCCACCGTATTCATCTGTTCTTAAATTTGAAGTCCCATTAAAAAATTGGTGGAACAAATAACCATTTGAGGAATGTATTTCAACTCCGTCAAAACCTGCTTTTACAGCATTTGCAGCAGCATTTTGAAAATCTTTTACCGTAGTTTTAATATCTTCAATAGTCATTGCTTTAGGCGTAACCGTATCTTTGAATCCTTCTGGAGTAAATGATTTAGAGTGTGGGTTTATAGCAGAAGCTGATAAAGGCAAGGCTCCATTGTGAAAATCAGGATGAGACATACGACCTACATGCCATAACTGAATAAAGATTTTTCCATCTTTATCATGCACACGTTTCGTTACTTTTTTCCAACCTGCTACTTGCTCTTCTGAATAAATACCTGGAGTATTAATATAACCTACCGCGGCAGTAGACACTTGAGAGCCTTCTGAGATAAGTAAACCAGCTGATGCACGTTGCTCGTAATATAAACCATGTAGATCATCTGTAGGTACGTGACCTGGATTACTTGCTCTACTTCGCGTCATGGGTGCCATGACAACTCTGTTGTTTAAGTTAATATTTTTATTATATGGTGTTACTAGCTGTTGCTTGTTCATTTATGTTTAATTAAAAATTAATACAAACAAAATTACAGTACCACATTACCAATATCATTGACCTAGATCAATTAGTATTTATTTAACTTTTTTGCAACAGTAACAAAATGCGCTTAAAAATAGAAAAAGCCACAATAAAATAGTGGCTTTTTCTTAATATCAATCAATTCTAAAATTATCCAAATGAAACCTCTTTTACAATAGCAGTAAGTCTAAAAAATGTAAATTGGTTTTATAGATTGGTTTTACTATTATTTAACAAGCATAATTTTAAGTATTTATAAATCAATTGTTTATGTATATAAATTTAAATAATTGTAATGTCATGACTTCTATGATAAAACTTAGAATGACGATTTATTTTAATTTTATTTACTTTTTTTAAAATAATCAGGAAGCTCTTTTGACAACCAATCTTCACGTACAAGTACGTGTACGTCTAAATCTACGGTTTGCTCCAATGCCCAAAATTCATGTGGTACGTTTTCTGGAAACACAATTACCTCTCCTGCTCCTATTTCTACAAATACTTCTTTACCGTCTATAACGGTCTTAATTTTAACTTTACCTGACATAATATAGGTAATTTACTAGTTTGGGTGTTTATGCCACGGCATGTGCGCTCCTTTTTCTAGGTTAAAAATAGTCATTTGCCCTTTTTCTCCGTGGAACCACTTGCGCTGAATTCCTTCACCAATAGTTTCTAATTTCATTTTATCAAAATTAAAATGTTGCACTTTTGAGGTTGCAACAGAATCTATGGTCTTTACTAGTGCATTTACTGTATTGCTAGTAAGTATTGCCGTTAAGGCTAATGCTGCTATCGTTATTTTAAAATTCATTTTGTTGTTTTATTTAAATCAGCTATTGCTGATTCATTTCAAAAAAAGTCAGTTTAGTTTATCTCGAAATGGTTTCGAAATAAACTAAACTGACGAAATCTTTAATTGAAAATTATTGCTTTATATGAATTAAAATCCTTCTAAAACTATTTTTCCTTTTGCTTTTCCCGTTTCTAAGAAAGCATGTGCTTTACGTAAGTTTTCAGCGTTTATTGTACCAAAATTTTCTCCTAAAGTTGTTTTTATTACCCCAGCATCTATAAGTTTAGACGCTTCGTTCAAAATGTTGTGTTGCTGTTGTATGTCTGCTGTTTGAAACATAGAACGAGTAAACATAAATTCGATATGTGTAGAAACTGCTTTATGTTTAAAAGGCATTACGTTAAAAGATTTTGGGTCGTCTATAAAACCAAATTTACCTTGTGGCTTGATAACTTTCACGATTTCTTCTGCATGCTCTTCAGTACCATTTAAACTCACTGTGTAATCTGGAGCGGGAAGATTGTATTTTTCAAATTCTTCGCTTAGTTTGTTTCTATGGTTTATTACTGTATCAGCTCCTAATTCTTTTAACCAGGCTGTAGTTTCTTCGCGGGAAGCGGTGCCAATAATATTCAATTTTGTCAATTTTTTAGCTAATTGTACTAAAATCGAACCCACACCACCGGCAGCACCAATAACTAAAATTGATTTGCTAGCATCATCCTTAGCAACTTGAAGCCTATCAAACAACATCTCCCAAGCGGTTAGTGTTGTCAATGGTAACGCAGCAGCTTCAGCATACGATAAACTAGAAGGTTTTTTCCCCACTATTCGTTCGTCTACAATTTGGTATTGCGCATAACTTCCTTGACGTGTTATATCTCCTGCGTACCAAACTTCGTCTCCCACCTCAAATAAAGTTACGTCTTCACCGACCTCTTTTACAATTCCGGTAGCGTCCCAACCAATTACTTTCCAGGCATCACCTTCTGCAGCTACATTAGCACGTACTTTATAATCGGCTGGATTAACTGATATGGCTTTGATCTCTACTAGAATATCTTTTCCATGTGCTTTTGGCATATCTAAAAATATGTCTTGTAATGATTTAACATCTTCTATCGGAAGATTCTCTTTATATCCTATTGCTTTCATCTTTTAGTCATTTATGTTTAAAATATATTCAAAAAGTAACCTTCGAAACTGAAAAATAATTATTTTTTTTACTTTTAAAACAGTTATTTATTACTTCCAAGTTACAATGTCTTCTATGTTTCTTCTTGATTTACCAAATTCTGGATCTGCTTTTCTGTATCCAAAAGCAACCATAAATGATAAACCATATTTGTCAGTATCAACACCAAACTTTTCTCTCAATAAAGCTTCTGCTTTCTCTTGGTGAAAACCTTCAATAGGACAACTATCAATACCTGTTAAAGCAGCAGCAGTCATCATGTTTCCTAAAGCGATATACGTTTGTTTAGAAGACCAATCGAATAATTTTTTATCGGTATCCAAGTCAAAATCGCGTTGTTGAAACTCTCTATAAAACTTAGAAAACATTTCAATCACTTCCGCAGGTAATTTTTTAACATCTTTCATCATAGACATGATGTAATCTGAATCCCATTTCACCATTGGTGCTTTCATTGACAAACCTAAAACAAAATGGCTAGCAGTATCTAATTTTAAAGGCGCTCCCCAAGCAACGGGCTTTAACAATTCGCGCAATGCTGCATCCTGAACAACAATAAAATGCCAGGGCTCAAAACCAAAAGAACTTGGTGATAATCGTGCTGTTTCTAAGATAAATTTGATGTCATCATCTGAAATAATTTTAGTAGCGTCAAATTCTTTAGTAGCATGTCTAAAGTTGAATGCGTTGATAATATCTTGTTTTGCGATGTTTGGTGTGCTCATGTTCTATTTGTTAAAAGTTGTTTTATTTATCTGGGTGCAAAGATAAAGCCAGAACACAGTTCTTTTAAGGTAATAAAAAAGGCAATTTATGTACTTTTAAAGGTTTTTATACTTTAATATAGCCTTTGTTAATGATTATTATATAGTTTTACTCCAAAACAACATTATTATGGAGTTTTAGAAGGTTATAAACCTTTTGTAATACAATAGGTACACAATACGATCACTGAAATCGCTGATGAATGGGGCTCTACAGATGTGAGTCCTCTATCGAAAGCGTTTAAATCCTATGTGGGTAAATCGCTTGGGGAGTTTAAAAATGAAGGGGGAGTATTTGCTTTTAAAACGTACTGCTTGTGCTAGTTAATTGATTTGTTTCCAGGTTCTATTTGAAAACAACTAAGCCCTCCCTCCTATAATGCCTAATATAAGCGTTCTATTGACAATGTAGAAGGGAAGTACTATTTACTGAGCCCTAAATCTGTGAAAGACAACTTTTTTTTTGCCACAGATTCAAAAATTTATAAAAATTATTGTTTAATATTTTTACTTTTAGTCAATCCAAATCGTTTTTGTATTTACAAACTCACGAATTCCATAAGCAGCTAATTCTCTTCCGTAACCACTATTTTTAATTCCGCCAAAAGGTAATCTTGGATCAGAAACCACCAATTTATTTACAAAGCTGCTTCCTGCTTCCAGTTGTAATGCTAATTTTTCTCCGCGTTCTCTATTTTTTGTTAACACGCCAGAACCCAAACCAAATTGAGAATTGTTTGCTAGTTCAACAGCATGTGCATCATCTTTTGCTCGAATTACGGAGGCTACAGGACCAAATAATTCGTTATCAAAAGCTTCCATCCCAGGTGTTAGATCACCCAATATGCTTGCAGGATAATAAGCCCCTTTTCCTTCGGGGATTACTCCTCCAAGAACCAAACGGCCTCCTTGTTCTATAGTCTTCTTTAGCTGTTCGTGCAATTCATCTCTTAAATCTATCCTTGCCATTGGCCCGTAATAGGAATCTTCACTAGTGGGCTCGCCCATTTTTGCCGCTTTCATTTTCTTAGTAAATAATGCTAGAAATTCGTCATATATTTCATCCAGAACAACAAATCTTTTTGCTGCAATACAGGTTTGCCCATTGTTTTGTAGTCGGCCCAAAGTAGCTAAATCAGTTGCTTCTTCGAGATCTACGTCGTCCAGAATAATATAGGCATCACTCCCTCCCAGTTCCATTACCGTTTTCTTTAAGTTTTGTCCTGCAATTGAGGCAATCGAACGTCCAGCAGCGTCGCTTCCAGTAAGTGTAATGGCTGCAATATTTTTATCTTCGATTACTGTTTTTACCTCTTTGGCATCAATATTTAAATTCATAAAAACCCCTTTTGGAAATCCTGCCTTAATAAAAGCATCTTCAATCGCAAAGGCACACCCTTGAACATTAGAAGCGTGTTTTAAAACTCCGGTGTTTCCTGCCATTAAAGCCGGAATAGCAAAGCGAATGGCCTGATAGAACGGAAAATTCCATGGCATTACGGCTAGAATCACTCCAATGGGCTGAAAGGTTACATAACTTTTTGTCGCCTCTGTTTTTACGGTTTCATTAGCTAATAAGCTACTTGCATTTTCTGCATAATATCGACAAATCCAAGCGCATTTTTCAATCTCTTTGCGGGACTGTCCAATTACTTTACCCATTTCTTGGGTTGCCAGTTGTGCATATTCTTCGTTGTTTTCATCAAGGATATCAGCTAATGCATACATAAATGTAGCACGTTCCTCAAATGATTTTTGTTTCCAAAGATGATATTCCTTTTTTGACGCTGCAATTATTTCGAGTGCTTCACTACTTGTAATTCGGTCATATTCCCCTATTTTTTCTCCCGTTGCCGGATTGATGCTTATAGTCTTTGCCATTGTTTCTGTTTTTAAGTCTTTACTGCTTTTTGTTAGCATAAAGTATAAAAGTACTAAAAAGGCAGGCAAAAATTATTCGCATTTGGTTTAATTTAGGATAGTTCTTATGCCTTTTTGCTACGAAATACTTAGTCGTTTTGTTCTGTAGTCTCGTTTCATAGAATAAATTCGACAATTGCTTGTGATCTGTCAGCTAGACAATTTAAAATTTTATTATTGTTTGCTATAAATTATAAATTAATGACGCGTAACCTAAGGTCGAGATGATAAAGTAATCATAAGCATAAATCGAGGCCAAAGGTTGAACATACAGAGTAATTAGAGACTGAATATCGAAGTACTGTCAGGACTGTCATGCTTTTTATGGAATTCTAGAGACCGCTTTAGAGTTAAAAAATGGCAATATAATTCACAAATCGTTGTTTATTTACTTGTTTATAGAAGAATAAGTTGTCAAATTGGTCTTTATTCCAAAGTATTTCTCTTTATAGGTTCTTTGGCGTGGTTTTGGCGCATAAGAAAACGTAAGTTTAAATATAAATACGAAGAGGGTAAAAATTACGCAAATTGTATTTTTTAAAATTAAAAAAAAATTTTATGATTCAAGTTAGAGAGAATAACACAGTTAAGGTACATTACGTAGGAAAGTTATCAGATGGTCAAGTTTTTGATACTTCAGAAGGAAAAGAACCTTTAGAGTTTACTTTAGGACAAGGAAAATTGATTCCCGGATTTGAAAAAGGGCTAATCGATATGAAATTAAATGAGAAAAAAACAATTACAATTTCAAAAGAGGATGCTTACGGTGAATCTCGCGAAGATTTAATTCAAGAAGTAGATAAAAGCCAGCTTCCTGAAGATATTACACCTGAAATTGGAATGGGACTTGTTTCTAAATCTTCTGATGGAAACGAAATGAATTTACTAATCGTTGAAGTTAAAGAAGCGACTATCGTAATTGACGGTAATCATCCTTTAGCAGGAAAAGAGTTGATTTTTGATCTTGAAGTAGTTGATATTCAAGGATAAGAAAAACAATAGTTTGATTAAAGCCTGACAGATAACTCTTTATTTGTCAGGCTTTTTTTTTTGCTTTTTCTTTTTTGAGTTAGAACAAATATCACATTATTTTATTTATTCCAACGGCCTTAACATCTGCAGTGGAGCATAAAATGTTTGAAGAATACGTAAAAAAAAGTTCTTTAAACGTAGCTAGTCCTGTCTTTTTTAGTGTTCGAAAATTAATTTAACCAACGAGCCTATATAGACATAAAATCTAATATTCACGAAATATATAATTAAATAGAGGTTGTTACTTAAAAAAAAACATCTTTTCTTAGTCGATACAAACATAGGATGACAAGTTTGTCGTTATATTTTTTTGCCGTAGTTTTAAAAGTCAGATAATATTAGAACTTCTTAAATCAGATAAAATTAAGTGCGTTGTTGGTTCACCATAAACCAGTAAGCGGTCAATGAATTTTTGTAAATGCAATTGATCAACTAAAACCACTTTCATAAATATATTATGCGTTCCGGTAATCCTATTGATTTCACCTATTTCTGGAAATTCATTCAACTGCTTGCAAAAGGTATTTAGTTTTCCACTAAACAACTTAAACATAATAAAAACCTCTAAGCCATAACCCAATTTTTGATTGTTGAGCGATAATTTATAGCCTTTTATTATTTCATTGTCTTCCAGTTTTTGGATACGTTCTCGCACCGAAGATGGCGAAAGTCCTATTTGTTTTCCAATATCTACATATGATGCTCTTGCATTAATCTCTAATTGTGCTATTATCTTTAAATCTATTGTATCAACCATTAAAAAAGTTTTTAAGCCGAAAAATAGCATTTTATTATGGATAAAGACTATTTTATCGATGGAATAAATTTCAAGAATACTTCATCTAATAGTAATTTTGTGCTATGGATACAACATTATTATTACTTATCATTGGGATATTTACAGGATTTTTTATTCAAACGATTATTGGGTTTGCTGGTGCCTTAATTGCTTTGCCTTTTTTATTGTGTGTAATGCCGTTAGCTGAGGCTGTGTCTTATATTTCGATTTTTTATTTAATCTCCACTCCTATTTATGTTTATAAAGAATGGGAAGATATTGATAAAACCTTACTCAAAAAACTAGCAATTTCTTCGTTTTTTGGAGTTCTTGTTGGCATAATAGTTTTGATTTATGGCAAACCACTTTTTCTAAAAAAGGCTTTGGGTGTTTTTGTGATACTATTTGTTCTGAACAGTTTACGAACTAAAAAGCCGAGCATGAATTTGGGGAGAATCAAGGGTGTTTTTGGTTTTCTAGGCGGTTTTTTCTCTGGACTATTTTCTACTGGTGGCCCTTTGTACGTGATGATTGTACAAAGTGAAACTACTGATGTAAAGACTTTTAGAGCTACTATGTTTGGTACTTTGGGATTAGTAACGCTAATGCGAATACCAGTTTTGATAGCAACTGGTTTAATGACGATGGACCAAGTCTATAATGCTATTTATGTATTGCCTTTTTTTATACTCGCCTTATTTTTAGGCAAAAAAGTCTATTTGAAACTCAATGACGTACTAATTAAAAAAATCATATTAGGACTACTATTTTTATCCGGAATTATGTTAGTGTTAAATAATTAACGGCTAATATAATTTGATTTGAGAAACAAAATCAAAATAGGATTTCTAGGCCTATTTCAGTTTTTGACTCCCTTATTTTGTGAGTTCATAGTGAATTAAAGTCATTCTTGATCTATTGGTATAGGATAGTATGATAGTCTGTTAACTACATTTTTATCAGTGGTAAAATCATTTATTCCGTCGCAAGAAATTCTTCATGTATTCTAATATTTTCATTTATGTTCTAAAATTTTTAAATTTATTTATATGCTTTCTAGTATATCGTATTTCTATCTATTGATTCATAAGGTTTCAAATAAGATTTTGCAAAATGGCTTTGGACTCGTTGCACTCGAACAGTTAGAAGTACCGCTGTTTAAATTTTGCATAAATAGTAAAGTGGGGACAGAAATACTCCATTTAGTACTTCTGTCCCCATAGTGATGAACCTTTTTTTTAACTAATTTTATTTGTTCGTTAGCCAAAAATATACGGCAAGCCCGAGCATTAAAATAGTCTTTATGTTGCACCAAGTCAGTTTGAACGTTTGGTGTTATTCGATGGCAATTATTTGTTTTGCAGTTCATAGATTCGTTAATTAGTTTCACAAGACTTGTCTGCACAATAGGCGTTGCCTACTGTTTTAGCAACTGCCATTCCAAAAATAATATGTCCCATTAAACCACCTATTAGCTTTAGTATCATAGGGCCTTCCACTTCCGGCATTGGCATCATTGCTCCCATTATCGCCATCATTATTTGGGCAAATACAAATGCAATAACTCCAAATATGGCTCCTTTTAAATAAACGTTGCTAATTTTCCATTTGAAAATGCACAAATAGGTGTACGCAAATGCAAAAACAATTCCTATCATGAAGTGCATTATCCAGCCTACAAACATGGGCATTCCTAGCGCTCCTGAAAGCATGGATGGTGGTGACACTTTTGGCATTCCTATCATTGCTGAAATCATCATTACTGCGGTCATTATCACTGTACCAATAATCCCTGCTAAAACTGATTTTTGAATTTTTGTATTCATAATTTAATGGTTTAAAGTTTTTAATTCAATTTATAAATAATTGTTGCTATTAGTAGCTAACTATACCTTTATACCATAAGTTTGAAAAAATCACCCAATCAAATAAACTATTTTTCAAATTTCTTTTTTATCGTCCTGCTCTTTTACTTTTCTAATTTGCTCAACGCACTTATGTTTTTGATTTTGAGCATTGTGTTTATTGGAATAGCCGTATTCTTTTTGGATTTGTTCAATGGCTTTTTCCTTGAAAAACATATCGTGAATTAATCCTTGGCAATGTTTAGTTATTTTATGCATGTAGTTTTGAAGTTTGTCAGCATAAGACTTTTCATTATCGATGGCAAGATTTATTTCTTCATAAAATTTATTGTCGTGTATGTCATTGAATTCAGTTGTACGGTAAGCAGTTCTTAATCTTTTGAGCCAAAGATTTTTAGAAATTGCCATTATGTATGTTTTTATTGAGGCTGTCAATATAAAATTATCTTGTCGTAGTTTCTCAATTAAAACAAGCATAGTATCCTGAAAAACATCTTCGGCATCGTCAGACCTACCGCTATTGTTTAGTACAAAACGATTTACCATTCCGAAATACTCTTTGTAGAGTTGGCCAAATGCGTTGTTGTTTTCGTCTTTTAAGTCTGTTAATATTTCTGTTATCATTAGTTGAATTACTGTCTGTTTGTTGTTAGGAAAGTTCATTTTCTACTCAAGCCTAAATACGGTAAAACGCGTATTAGAGATCCGGTTTTGCTTCACATTGAATGCTGTAAAACTCAATATTTAATTTCTAAATTTAGTTGTTTTCCTGCGCCTAATGCGTTTTGATCCAATTTTGCACCAACGGCCATTCCTATCACCATGCCAATAGGTAACCCTACTCCAAGTAAGCCCATATTACCAACGCTTAATCCAAAAACAACTCCAATGGGCACTCCAAATGCGGACATTCCAACGGCCAACCAAAGAGTCCTATAATAGTTTTTTGGAACGATTTTAAATTCTTTTTCAACTTGTTTTAAAATTTTCGTTTGCTTCTGTTTTACAAGTTTTCTTAATTTATCTTCTGTAAGTAAGGAAGCGTTTAATTCTTCAACCTCGTTATTAATAGTTTTTACACTACTTTGAGATAACTCCTTCTTGTTCAATTCTTTTAGAAGTTCTCCAAACTGCAAATAAATTTTATGTAATTTGGTATCGCCAGAGATAACTGGCCTTTCTTTTAGTTCAATTATATTCATATTATTTATTAGTTTTTAAGCTAACCGCTACCGTTTATGTGCTATGATTTTTCTCTCCATCGCATTTTTGTCAGCAAGCAGATAATGTCGAAATGAGGATAAATATATAAAGGTAATTCGTTATTTATCAAATTGTTGTCAATAGTTGTTCTTCTTTGTAATTGGTTTTTAGTATTTCTAAAAAGTCAAAACATTTGAACAGCTGGATTCAAGTTACTAATGCAACTTTTTGGTTAAACATATAATTTGGTGTTTCAAAATTAAATCTTTTTCTCGG
>NZ_JASMRI010000025.1:0-64402 GCF_041431375.1 Flavobacterium sp. Arc3
TAAATGTATAATCATATTTGACTTTTCTTTCCATAAAAATACCCCCAAATAGTGTCTAACTTTTTGGGGGCAGTCTACTCATCGAGCGGATTTTTTTTGGCGTTCCCTCGTTGCACAAACTTTTTTCAAACTCATACGCCCGTTCTGCAATGAGGTCAGGCTATCCGCTGCAATCTTATTTGTAAAAACAAATAAGGATTTCCACTACTATCCTTAACGCAACTTCCTAATAACTAAATATTTCTACACAAAAACTTGTTTTATTAATTAATTGTTCTACATTTGTAGAGCAACATCTTTTTCTGTAGAGCAAAAACACATGAAAAAACTAATTATCATTCTAAGTTGTCTAATTTTGAGTTTGTTTTCCTGTAAAACCAACCAAAAAATAAATAAAAAAAGAGAAGGTCTTTGGATAGAACAATATTCACTAGACAGTCTGCATTATAAATCAGTCGGAAAATATAAAAACGACGATCCCATAAAAAAATGGCGTTATTATCTAGACGGTAAAATAATCAAAAAAGAAAAGTACAAAGGAAATGCCTGTTACACCAAATTTTATCACGAAAATGGAAAAACACAGTCCCGAGGAAAAACAGTTTTAGACACTAGCACTAAATACGCCCATTGGTTTTACAGTGGCAACTGGGAATTCTACAACGATAAAGGAAAACTAATAATCAAACGAAATTATAACAATGGCAAGCTTACCTCTGAAACAATCTTGCAATAAAACTTAAAAAAAATAAAAATGCAACAGCTTACAAACGCCGAAGAACAACTAATGGAGCACCTCTGGAAATTAGAGAGAGCTTTTATGAAAGACCTACTCGAAGCATATCCACAACCAAAACCAAAGACAACTACCGTGGCTACTTTGCTAAAAAGAATGATTGACAAAGAGTTTGTGGCTTACAAAGAGTTTGGCAACTCTAGAGAATACTATCCATTAGTAAAAAAAACAGCCTATTTCTCTAAACATGTAAACGGACTGATAAAAGATTTCTTCAACGATTCTGCTTCACAGTTTGCTTCTTTCTTTACCAATGAGACGAATCTTACCGAAAAGGAATTAGAAGAGCTCAAAAAAATAGTAGATAATGCCATTCAAAAAAAGAAAAAATGAACGACTTTTTAATCAAATCAACAGTTTCATTGTTCGTGCTTTTAGTTGCGTACCATTTAGTATTGGAGAAAGAAAAAATACATCAATTCAACAGGTTTTACCTATTGTTCTGCTTATTGTTTTCATTCACGATTCCGTTTATAACTTTTGAAGTAATTCAGGAAATCACAAATCCATTAATTGCGCAAAACACTGTAAAACTCGAGGGAGAAACTATAGCTGCTGTGCAAGACTCAACAAATTATTGGTTAATTTCAATCTGGTCGATTTATACTGCAGTGACCTCAATATTACTATATCGGTTTATCAGAAACATTATAAAATTGAACGTGAAAGCAAAATCCAGCGAAGCAATTACTTATAAAAATTCTCAATTAATTTTGCTAAAAGAAGCAACATTGCCGTACACATTCTTGAATAAAATCTTCATCAATCAAGATGATTATCACAATCGAAAAATTGAAGCTGAACTGTACACACACGAGTTAATACACGTAACCCAAAGACATACACTAGACATATTACTCATTGAAACTCTGAAAGTATTCTTTTGGTTTAACCCTATATTTATTTTCTATAAAAAAGCGATCCAACTCAATCACGAATTTCTTGCTGATGAGAAAGTCGTAAAATCACATAACGATGTTCCGTTTTACCAGAACCTATTAATTTCTAAGGCAAACGCGAACCCAACCTATTACTTGGCCAGTAATTTAAACTATTCAGTAACTAAAAAACGATTAATTATGATGACAAAAACCACATCGACAACAACAGCATTATTTAAAAAGGGACTTATTATTCCTTTAATGACTGGACTTCTATTTTCATTATGCACAAAAGTAGTAGCACAAGAAAGTAACAAAAAAGAGGAAAGTACCGCTACAAACAAATCTACTTTATTTAAAAACTACTACGACAAAACTACATTTAAGGTTAAAGATGAAAACGGAAAAGTTGTTGCCGATAAAAAATACGCAGATTTAACAACTAAAGAAAAAAACCTAGTTCCTCCATTTATTTACAACAAAAACAAACCTTTGACTAACAGCGAAGTTGATCGAGTAATGAAAGAAGGGGGGCCAGAAACATTTGTTATAGATCCGTACGACCCAAAGAATATTAAAGTAAAAGACGAAGATGAAAATGCAGTCTACAGTACAACTGGGTTAACGGAAAAACCAGCATATCCTGGAGGAATGGAGAGTTTCTATAAATTTGTTGGCGAAAATTTTACAATTTCAAACGAAGCTTATGAAAACAAATTAAAAGGAAAAGTATACGTAACTTTTACTGTTGAAAAAGACGGCTCTTTAACCGATTTTAGAATCCTAAGAGACATAGGGCATGGAACTGGCGAAGAGGCAGTTCGAGTTTTAAAACTATCCCCTAAATGGATCCCCGGTAAAATAAATGAAGAACCCGTTAGAACTATGTACAGCTTACCTATTACTGTTCAAACTGCAAAATAGTTTTTAAAACAATAAATCCGCTTCTACTAGAGGCGGATTTATCTTACTACAAAATCTAAAAAAGGGCTAACTAAATTCTCAATCAGGTTTATACCCTAAATACGGCATCATTTGTTCTTTAAAAACAACTCCATATTCCTCTAATTCTTTCAAAATAGGTAAATACACTTCTTTTCGTATAGGTAATTGTACTCCGGGAGTGGTTATCTTTCCGTTCAGTATTAGTAAAGTCGCCATGGCAACTGGCAATCCAACGGTCTTAGCCATCGCTGTATAAGTTTGGTCTTCGCCAATGCAAACCATTTTAGAATCGATTTGTTTCTTTACACCATCTAACTCGTATCCGAATTTATGATACATCACGATCATATCCTTATCGTCTGATTCTAATGTCCACTTATCACTTAAAATTTTTTCCAGTATTTGTGCCGGCGTGCCTTTTTTAAGACCCACTATTTTTTTGCTATTGAATAAATCCAATTCCAAAAGCTTATCCCACATAATATCATCCTGATCAATTTTTAGAATCAATCGTGTCTTAATTTCTACTGAATCTGTAGGATGGTAAGGCAAGAATGAGTTTACAAATTGTCGGTAACTCATGTTTTCACAATCTTCCATCACATAGCTTTCATCCGTCATTCCCAGTTGAACAAACATATTCCAAGCTTTTGAAAATCCAACACGACGAATAGTACCTCGATATAAGGTTAGTACATCATCTAAACCATAAACACTTCTATATTTTAAAGAATCTCTGTTAGAATAGGCTTCAAATCGACCATATCCCTCCACTTGTAAGAATTCTGTTCTTCTAAATAAATTACAATAGGGGATATATTTATAAGTTCCCTCTTGAATAAATTTAGCTGCGCCACCCTGTCCGGCAAGTACAACATTGCGGGGCGCCCATGTGAACTTATAATTCCACAAATTTGTATCAGACTCAGGAGCGACTAGTCCACCGCAAAAAGATTCAAACAAAAGCATCTTCCCTTCTTTATCCCTGATTTCATCAATAATCTTCATGGCACTCATATGATCAACCCCTGGATCAAGCCCAATTTCATTCATGAAGATCAAATTATTTTCCTTTACAGCTTCGTCCAGTTCCTGCATAGCATCACTAACATAAGAAGCGGTAACCAAGTTTTTTTTATAAACAACACAATCTCTTGCTACCTCAATATGCAAATGAGCTGGTAACATCGAGATAACGATATCTGCCTTTTCTATAGCTTCTTTTCTCTGACTAGTATCAAAAATATCTAAGGCTATTGCAGTAGCATTGGGATGATTGTTTGTTTTCTTTTGGGCTAAGGCCAATGACAGATCACCAATAACAAGATGTAGGTTCTCCTTTTCTGATTTATTTAAAAGATATTGTATCAACGAGGATGCTGATCTACCTGCACCTATAATTAAAATGGTTCTCATATGTTATATAAATATAACACAAATATATATAATTGTTGTATTTATAACAAATAGTCCTTGTTAAAAACGACGAGCTGTTCACAACTTAATAAACAAATTGATCTGTTTTTAATTTTTAGACCTTGATAAAGTCTAAACATAATCAACAAAAACTCTTTTATATTCACTCGATAAGGAATACTTTTACAGAGAATAAAACCACAGAAAAATGAATAAGAAATTAATTGCAACAGGAGCTCTTTTTGGTATGATAGCAATAATATTAGGTGCGTTTGGAGCACATGCCCTAAAAAATGTGTTACTACCTGAACAGCTTATAACTTTTGAAACAGGAGTCCGATATCAAATGTACCATGCGTTGTTTTTAATCTTTATTGGAATATTAACTGACCTAAGCGAAAAAGCGAAGAAAACTATCTATTATTTAGTCATTTTTGGTATCGTTTTGTTTTCTGGATCTATCTATTTATTAGCCACAAACACCCTAACTTCTTTTGATTTTAAAGTTATTGGTTTTGTAACTCCTATCGGTGGACTCCTATTAATAGTGGCTTGGGGCGTGTTATTTACAAAATTTCTGAAGAAAAACTAACAAAAATTAGATAATTAAATCGTATCTAAAATATTAGCTCTACTTTTGTATTCAAATAATTTAACTACCCAATACATAATTTTATGAATAATAACACACCGTTTACGAAATCGATTGCGCTAAATGACTTAGGAATCGAAAACGCAAAGATTCATTATCAATTATCAGCCAACGAATTACATGACATGACCATCGCGTCAGGCCAAGGAATCGAAACTTCGACTGGTGCTTTAGCCGTGAATACAGGAGAATACACAGGACGCTCGCCTTTGGATCGATTTATCGTTAAAGACAGCATTACAGAGAACCAAGTTTGGTGGGGAAAAGTGAACATTCCCTTTGACCCTACAGCTTTTGAAAAACTGTACAAAAAAGTAACTTCTTACTTATCAAACAAAGAAGTATTCGTTAGGGATTCTTATGTATGTGCCGACCCTAATTACAGATTAAATGTTCGCGTAGTTACTGAAACTCCTTGGGCAAATTTATTTTGTTACAATATGTTTTTGAGACCAAACGAAGATGAACTTGAAAACTTCACACCAGAATGGACTTTAGTATGTGTTCCAAGTTTCATGGCAGACCCTGCAATTGACGGTACACGTCAAAGCAATTTTGCCATCTTGGATTTCACAAGAAAAGTAGTTCTTATTGGAGGAACCGGTTATACTGGTGAAATGAAAAAAGGAATTTTTTCTGCCTTAAATTTCATCTTGCCTGTAAACAAGAATTCATTGCCTATGCATTGTAGCGCTAATGTAGGTGACAAAGAAGACACAGCCATTTTCTTTGGTTTATCAGGAACTGGTAAAACTACCTTATCAGCAGATCCAAAAAGAAAACTGATTGGAGACGATGAACATGGATGGACTAGTGAAAATACTGTATTCAACTTTGAAGGCGGATGCTATGCTAAAGTGGTGAATCTTTCTGAAGAAAATGAACCAGATATTTTTAGAGCCATTAAAAAAGGAGCGATTTTAGAAAATGTAGGGTTCAAAAAAGGAACAAATGAAGTTGACTTCGAAGATGTTTCTATCACACCAAATACAAGAGTAAGCTACCCGATATTTCATATTGATAACATCCAACCAGGTTCTATTGGAAAAAATCCTAAAAACATATTTTTCTTAACCGCAGATTCTTTTGGAATTCTACCTCCTATTTCCAGATTAACGCCGGGACAAGCAGCTTACCACTTTATCTCTGGTTATACTGCAAAAGTTGCTGGAACAGAAGCTGGAGTAACAGAACCTCAACCTAATTTCTCTGCTTGTTTTGGAGCGCCATTTATGCCTCTTCACCCAACAACATATGCTGAAATGTTGAGTAAAAAAATCCAAGAAGTGGATGTAAAAGTATGGTTAATCAACACCGGATGGACTGGTGGAGCTTATGGAACAGGTACCCGAATGAAATTAAAATACACTCGTGCTATGATTACCGCTGCTTTAAACGGGGAACTAGATACAGTAGAATATAAAAATCATATTGTCTTTGGAATTGCTATTCCGCAAAGCTGCCCTGAAGTACCTAGCGAAATATTAAATCCTAGAAACACTTGGGAAGACAAAGATTTATACGATCATAAAGCAATAGAATTAGGAAAGAAATTCAATGCTAATTTTGCCAAATTTGAAGAGTTTGCCAATGCCGAAATTATGGCAGGAGCACCAAATGCATAAGTTAATTATAATTCAAAAAAGAAAAGAGCTGTTCCCTTCGAACAGCTCTTTTTGATTTCAAGAAACCCCTAACCAAAACAAATGAGGGTTTTACAACATTATTGATTTTTTGGTCTTAAATTTGCAATCATCAATCAATCAAAAAAATCAATCATGTTAAAACAATTCTTCATCCTCTGTTCAGGTGCTGACAACGAGATTCTGGAAGGCTGTTCCCAAGGAGAACAAACCAAATACGCAGGTATTGGCGCCACCGTTTTCTTTACCGCAGTTATGGCTTTTATTGCCAGTTCTTATGCTTTATTTACTGTTTTCGACAGCGTTTACCCCGCCCTACTTTTTGGATTAGTCTGGAGTTTACTCATCTTTAATCTGGACCGATTCATTGTTTCTACCATTCGAAAAAGAGATAAATTCGGAAGTGAATTTCTACAAGCAACTCCCAGAATTATTCTTGCCATTATCATTGCAATCGTAATATCGAAACCCTTAGAAATTAAAATTTTTGAGAAAGAAATCAATACCGTTTTATTGAAAGAGAAAAACGCAATGGCACTTGAGAATAAAAAAGAAGTGGCTGACTACTTCAAATCCGATTTAGACAAAAACAAGGCCGAAATTGCAGATTTAAAAGCGGATATTTCAAAAAAAGAAAAAGAAGTCAACACCTTGTACGAAACCTATATAGCAGAAGCAGAAGGAACAAAAGGCACATTGAAGCTTGGTAAAGGCCCTGTTTTTGAAGAGAAAATAGCCAAGCATAATCTTGCGTCCGCACAGCTGGATACTATTCGAAAAAACAACTTGGCAAAAATTGCTGAAAAAGAACAGCAATCAAGTTTACTCCAAGCCGACCTTGATAAAAAAGTAACAGAAACACGACCTATAATCGATGGATTTGATGGTTTAATGGCTCGTGTAAACGCTTTAAACAAATTACCTTCACTTCCCTCATTATTTATCATGCTCTTATTTTTAGCTATTGAAACGTCTCCTATTATTGCAAAATTACTTTCTCCAAAAGGGGAATACGATTTTAAACTGGAAGATTTAGAAACGGCCTTAAAAGCAACATTAGAGCAAGACAAATACCAGCGCAATTTATTAGTCAAAACAAGCGCCATGATGCATGATAAAGTATATGAAGACATTGCAAAAGACAAAAATCTATATGACTTGCAAAGAAAAAAAGCAACGGAGTTACTGGAATTACAAGCTACTAATTTTGTAGAAAAACAGAAGAGAACTTTATAATACTAAAAAAGGTCAAATGATAATACCTATCATTCGACCTTTTTACTTTGTTTATAAGCTGTATTACATAAAGCTTAAAATCTCTTTTTTATAGGCGTCATATTCTCCTTGAAGAATTAAACCATTGTCTAGTAATTTTTTATAATTCTGTAATTTCTCAAACAACTCATCTTGAGACAAAGCTGCTAATCCATTTTCTTTGGCGTTTTCAGAAGGACTCTCAAAAACGTCGTTTTGATAAGGTAAAGGTGGTGGAGTAACAGGCATTAATTCGCTGAAACTAGTCACTTCCTCCGTTTCCATCTCTTCAATTTCTTCAGCTGATTCTACGTTTTCAAATTGGATTTCCTCAGCCACTACATTATTAAAAACGGTTCCTATTTTCAATATATCCATCTGCTCTTTTGCAAAAGTATACATTTTTCTAGCCTGCGTTTTCGGAATATAATCAATCGAAACGGTCA
Organism: Flavobacterium sp. Arc3; assembly: GCF_041431375.1. Classification (NCBI taxonomy): domain Bacteria; kingdom Pseudomonadati; phylum Bacteroidota; class Flavobacteriia; order Flavobacteriales; family Flavobacteriaceae; genus Flavobacterium; species Flavobacterium sp. Arc3. The sequence goes on from NZ_JASMRI010000025.1 coordinate 8,034, forward strand.
TATCTGTCTTGGTCGAAAACGAAAATTCAGACCCTAATATATTTTCCTTTACAAAAGTCCCTTCGATTTGATCCCAAGTATAGTCTGTAAAATCCATGGAAAGACCTAGATTTTTCGGCTGACAAATGACTATTCTTTTATTGGTCATGACAATGCTATCCGGAAAAACGGTAAGGGCCGGTTTTTTCTGCACTCCGATATAACCTATTTCTTCATTTTTCATCAATAAATCATTCAGCTTTGAAGTGATTTTTTCGATGGCTTTAGGGTCTTGTTCCTCGTTTAAGAATTTCTTTATTTGGTCTTTCATTGTAAGCTGAATTTATTTCAGATTTTTCTAATATGCTAAGTCATTTCAGCACATTAAATAATCCTTAGCAAAAGTAATACCTAATTTTATTATTCTGCAATTTCATTTTGTGTTTTCTTAGTTAAACTTTTGTGAACCAACAATATTAACCAAAAAAAAAGAGGCCACACTTATAAAGCACGACCTCATTAAAATATTTGCTATTTATTTTTTATACCTCGAAGTAATATAGTTTCTACTACAGCGGCTGCGTTTACTTTCAACGAAATTAGATTTCCCCTGAAATAAAATTTGCTTGGTACATATATTGAACTTACAACAGAAGACTGTAATGTATACTATATAACAGAAGACTGGAACGCACGAATCAGCACTCCTAATAAAATAAAGAAATAAGAAACAACATTGTTTTATCTAAATAACGATTTGTAAAACAGCATCTTCAAAACCAATAATTTTCCTTACCTCGTTACTATTAGGCAACATAAAACGTTGTTTATTATCTGTGTATACTTTTACTAAAAAGGATTTTATTTTTGATCGTGGGACAATTGCAGTTTTATCATTTAGGACTTTCTTTTCTAAATCAAATTTAGTCATAGGTCCAGCCCAATCCAAATCATAACAATAAGCTAAAGCTTCTTTTCGGACAAAAGTAATGTACTGTTCATTTATTAAAGACCACTTCAAAGAAACCAGATAGTATTCATCGTGATCATCTAAAGCGTCTGATACTTCAAATGACATTGTGTTTTGTAATTTCCTTTCCACTTTTTGACAATTTAGTTTCAGATCCAAAAATATCAAAACATAGCTTAAAAGCCTATTATGACCGACGAACTACACTATTTACCTGCAAAAATAGTTTTTTTACTACTAAAAAGACCGTCGTGCTTCTTTATTAACCTTGATTACTCCTATAATAAAAAATTGATTAAAAGTCATTACCTATTATTACTGTCCTGTAGATAATTCAATATTTTAGCAACAATACTAACAGCATTTAAATCCCTTTTATTTTTTAATTTTCTTGCAGAAACTCAAAAGGTAGAAATGCAGTTTATGCACTGTCAAACAGATTATAGAAGATTTAATCTTTTCATTAACTCAGGCCTATTGGCTCGACTTACTGGTATAACGTCTTTGCCAATTAAGACACTATTATCTTCAATGTCAATAATTTTCTTGGTGTTGATTATAAAAGAACGATGCACTCTTAAGAATAAATCTTTGGGTAATTTATCTTCTATTTTTTTAAGCGTAGAATGAACAATATAATTATTACCCTCCGTTTTTATATGAATATAATCTCCTTTGGCTTCAACAATATTTACGGAAGCAATATCAATTTTGATCAACCTGCGGTCAATATTAACATAAAACTCCTTTACATTGTCCTCGGCAACAGCAGCGTTTTCTTTCAAACTGTCAGTTCTTTGATATGCATTTGCTTTTTGAACTGCTTTTTGAAAACGATCTGCAGTAATCGGTTTTACAAGATAATCTACAATACATTCATATTCGAATGCCTCAATAGCAAAGTTTCTATCGGAAGTAACCAAAATTGTCTTGGGAGGGTTTTTAATCGTTTGAATAAAATCAAAACCTGTGAAATCAGGCATATGGATATCCAAAAATATTAAATCAACATCATTTTGATTTAAATATTTAATGGCCTGTAGTGCATTTGAAAATTGACTTGCAATATTTATATCAGAGTAATTTGTAATGAATTGAGCAATAATTGCTCTTGCCATTTCTTCATCATCAATTATAATGCAATTCATAAGCCAAAAAGTATCATAAATGACTCACGAAATCCTGCATGCTCTTTAAAATATTTTCAAAATCAGCATTCAAATCTGTTGAGTTATCTTTTAAGTTATTTTCATATTCTTCAGCAATATAATAACTTTTTTCTAAACCAAGTACAGATATTTTATGTTTTAATTTATGAACAGATTGGGCCGCTAATAAATAATTGGCATTTGCATATTCTTGAGTATATAATGCAATTTCATCTGGAAGTTCTTTTTTAAGAATAGCTATTATTTTATTCTTAAAATCGAGGTTATCCCCTGAGAGCTCCTTGATATAATTTAAATTAGGCTGTTCCATTCTCTTTGGCTATTGTGAAATAAAAAATTGTTCCTTTATTCTCTTGGCTTTCTAGCCAAATTTTCCCTTTATAAAACTTAATGATTTTTTTAACTATCGCAAGTCCAATACCAGAGGAAGAATCATTGTTTTCTAGTTTTGAAAACATATCAAATATTTTATTTTGATACACTCCTGGAATACCAATCCCGTTGTCTTTTATATAAAAACTAAACTCACTATCATTCTCAGTGCTCCCTATTTCTATCTCTATATTTTCTTTATCATTGTATTTTATAGCATTTTGAATTAGATTTTGAAATAATTGTTTGAATCTAAAATCATTACCGAAAATTTTAGGTAGTTCATTTTTAATTTGGATATCAACATGACTTTGAATCGAATTCGTCCTTAAAATTTCATCTACTAAAATATTCAAATCAATAATTCTATCATCATCCTTTTGTTTTTCGATTGCTGAATAATCCAAAATGCCTTTAATTAACAAATCCATTTTTTCAACATTAGAAAGAATTAAGTTTAATGACTTAGTATTATCTTCATTCATCATTACTTGATTATCTTCAATAAACCAGTTAATCAAGGTGTCAATGCTTCTCAACGGCGCTTTCAAATCATGAGAAACCATGTGCGCATACTCATTTAACTCTTTATTTTGTTTTTCAAGACTCAATAGTAATTCTTCCCTTTGTTTATTAATTTTCACAATCTCGAATGATTGATCTTTAATATAATCTGACGAATTAAATGAATCTGATTTTGGTGCAATTGATTCATCAACACTCATAGAATTAAGAATGAATTCAAGGTTTCTATTTACTTCTTTTAAACTTTCAGCTTCATCTCTTAATTTTTGATTGGCTTCAAAAAGCTCATCAGAACTAATTTTCATTGCTCTTTGCAATAATGCTATCTGATCTTCAAAATTAACATAGGAATCATTAATCGCTTCAAGAAACAGATCTAAATCATTCAGTCCCCCTTTAAGTTTTTTATCTATTTGCCTTTTTAGTAATGGGTTCATTATTAACTTATTAAGGTTAATGTCATGGTTTGATTGTGTAATTCACAAGAAGTACTTCCGTTAAAAGGAGCCATTTCTCCATAGGAGTAAAATCCCGTCATAGGTACCTTTTCTCCAATACGTTCTCTAACTTCCTCAACTTCTTCTTCTACCCTTTGATTCATCACTAATTTCCGACCAATACAACTTACTATAATTGCGATTTCTGGCGCGTTTTTTCTGTTTTTCATGGCATATTCTGCCGCCATGTGAGCTCCTTCAGCAATACCATCAACGGATGCCATCATTAACTGAACTTTTGAATTCACTGGAACATCACCCGCTAAAGTCATCGAATGATCCTCATTATTAATTTTTAATATAGTACGTACAACTGGCTCTTTTTTGCCCTCTGGCGTCACATTCAAAGGATATAATAAAGAGGCTTGTGGTAATTCTTCCGCTTTATCACCCAGGTATTTTTTATACAAGTCAAGTGCAGGTTGCCCATCAACTTCATACAGAATATTAGCTTCCGATTTTGTTATTATTCGTTCTGGTCCAAAAGGAATCCAACCGCCAAAGCTAGCAAAAGAAACTTCCAGAGTTTCACCATAAAATCCAATTAAAATAACTTCTCCTTCTTTTGGATTCGCTTTATAAGAAGCTACTGTTTTTTCAAATCGAGCGTCATCTCCACACATCCCACCAGTAATTGAAACTGCCGAATCTATTTCATCCTCTAATCCGTTTATTAAGGAACTTCCGTTTACAAAACTCCCCTCAGATAAAACAAATAAATGTTTCAAATTTTCTTTTGGGATTTTATTATAAAGAGCTGCTCCTAATTTTTCGGCATTTTTATCGTAGTCTAGAATATTTTCTCTTTCTACAATAAAAGAACTTCTTTCTAATTCGATTGCAGTAACAGAAATAGAATTGTCGTTTACATTACAACATATTATTTCCCCGGCAGTTGACCCAAAAACAATATGCTCATAAGGGAATTCTTGACGAATGTTTTTTATGACTTCTTCATTCTCTAGTAACAATCGATTCCCAAAAACCAATACCAAAGGATTTTTCAATTCTATTTTTTCTTGAAAATACTTCCAGTTTTGATTTCCAATTTTGGAGGCCTGAATAATTTTCATAATTTATTTATTAAGTTTTATAAAAAAGGTAGTCCCCACTCCTTCTTCACTTTCAATCCATATTTTACCTTTATAGGTTTCAATAACTTTCTTCACTATTGATAAACCCAAACCTGTTGAATGCTCGCTTGTGGTATAGGATTGAAAAGTATTAAATATTTTATCGTGGTTTTTCTCTGCAATTCCAACTCCATTATCTTTTACAGCAAAAACATAATAAGTATCAAACTCTTCTGAAGAAATTTCAACTAAACCAACTTCTCTTTCTATATAATTTACAGCATTCCCAATTATGTTTTGAAACAGCTGTTGAATTCTATAGCGATCTGCATTAATTATTGGCAACGTATTTTTTATAGTAACTGTAATGTGTTTTGGAATATGAATAATCTCAATTATACTCTGAATGATTAACTGAGTATTAACTTTTTCTACAGCTATATTCTCTTTATCAATTTTAGAATACGTTAAGATCCCTTCTATTAAACGATCCATTTTCTCTACTTTATTTTCCATCATTGAAAAATATTTCAAAGTTTGCGCGCTAAAGGCTTTGTCATTGTCCTCTTTAATCCAAGAAATTAAAGAATGTATACTACGTAGTGGTGATTTTAAATCATGAGAAACTATTTGGGCATAATCTTCAAGTTCTTTATTTGTTTTCGCTAAGCTCGCTACTAATTCTTCTCGTTGATTTTCTAATGTTTTCTTGCTGGAAATATTTTCTTGAATCGCAAAAAACCGAACAATTTCTCCTTTTTTACTATACAAAGCTTGTCCTTGAATCTTTACCCAATATTTGTCTCCTGCTTTCGAGTAATTTATAATTTCACAAGCAAAAGGTAGGCCTTTACTAATTTGAGTTTTTAAATATTCAACAGTTTCAGGATTTGTTTCTTGGCCTTGCAATAAATGCCCCGGTTTTTTTCCAACTAATTCCTCTTTAGAATAGCCAGACATTTTTTCAAAACTAGAGTTAACCCATTCTATCCTGCCCTCGACATCACTAATCACAACTGAATTAATATTCTTTTCAGCAATTAAGGATAGTAAATATAAACTTTCTTCTTGTGCTTTCTGTTCTGTTATATCTAAATGAATACCTATAGAACCAGTCACTATACCATTTATATCATAATTTGGTGCGCCACTAACTAACCAATGACGTAGTTCTCCTTTTTTATTCTTTATTTGAATTTCATACGAATCTGTAATTCCTTTAACTCTGAGTTCGTTTTTTTCTTTTATGACTTTCTTACCGTCTTCTGTGAGAAGTAAACTAGATGCATTTTTACCAATTAACTCCTCTAAGCTATATCCGCTTAAATTACAAAAACTATTATTTGCTAAAACAATCCTCTCGTCTTCATCAACTTCAATCAACCCTAAATTCATATTGGCAATAATATTGCTATATTTTTCTTTCTCGATTCGTAATATTTCCTCGTGCTTCTTGTCTTCAGTTACATCTTCAATCATGGCAAAGTATTGTATTACCTCTCCATCTGAGTCTAAAATAGGCTGCCCTTTTGTTCTAACCCAAAAGTTTTTATTGTCTTTTCGACGATGAAGATGCTCTACATTAAATGGTTCTCCATTTACGAATGGCACTGTCATTTTTAGCAACTCCTCCTCAGTAGTTTCATCACATTTCCCTAAGTTAATAGGCGTATTTCCAATCACTTCTTCTTTTGAAAAACCAGTCAATTTTAAATAAGCATCATTACACCAAATGATTTCACCGTTTGGCTTAGTGAAAAGAACTCCATTTCCATTAGCACTTGCAACTAATGAAAGCCTATTCAATTCCTCTTGATCCCTATCTAATGCTTTCTTTTGATTGTTAATTTTAACTAATAGCTCTTTTAATTCTTGCGTGGTGATTTCTTGTGTCTTTAGCACATGGAGTAAATCTAATAAAGGGTCGTGGAAAGCAAAATCGTGTAGTGTTAATTTTTTTTCTCGCACTTGGTCCATCGAGACAAACCAGGGGGAACCTACAAATAAAATAGATCCATTATATTCCTGAAATTGGCCTCTTAAATCAATATCTTCAGAGGTTGTTCCTATAAGAACCAATTGATTAAAAACAGAAACTATATTTTCAAAAGTGTCACTTTCAATATGGGGTCTTTTAACCCTAAAAGATGCCGCAAAATCATCATTGAGCTTAATTAGCGGTAAAGCCTTAGCTAAACTTTTACCAAACCCCTTTATTTTTAAATCAGAATCTATTAGAATATAAAAAGGGAATAGCTTGTTAAAGCTATCTTCATCAAAATTAAACTCTAAATTTTTCATCCTATTTATTTACCAGATTATATTAAAAACTTCATGCGAGCTACCCTCATCTCGAGTTTGGATTAAATTAATAGCCACAGGGGTATTATACATTATTCCTAATCCTTGAATCAAACCTCTAACAAAATCCTGAAGTCCTTCCCTTTTTGACAAATAATGTAAATTGATACTGTTTTCAGTGATATCACTGACTTTAAATTCGGGAGGAGTTAATTTAGGGTAAATTAGCATTACACGATTATGAAACAGTGGTAAGTTTATTAAAAATTCTCTCAAATCGTTTCCGCCAGCTTCCATTAAACCACCATATTTTTCTTTGGTTGTTTTCAAGACCCACCATTCACCAAATGCTATCAATACGGCACTTAATGTCATTCCCATTTCTTCAGAAACAGCTATTGCCAACTTAAAAGTGATATCGTCATCATACGCTTCACTGCTTATAAAAAAATCAATATCTATTCCGCTTCTAAGTCTAATAGCCTCCCATTTTTCCTCACCAAAATTAGCCGTAACTAACTCTTCTATTGCTTTATTTACAATTCCGTACATTTCTTATTGGGATATTAATTCGTTACAGCTCCAATATTCTATTAATTTTTTTATACGATCTACATAGTCATCGTACTTAAGAGGTTTCAACAAATAACCCGCAATACCTATTCTGTAGCATTCCATAACATCAACACGATTATTAGATGTTGTTAAAATTACTGATGGAATATATTTTAAATAATCATCTTCTTTTAATATCCCTAAAAACTCAATTCCATTGATTTTCGGCATATTTAAATCCAATATTATGATATCAGGTATGATTTCTTTAACCTTTAATATAGTTAATGCTTCTTCACCATTATTTGCTTCAATAATTTTGTGTTTTAAATCCATCGAACTTAAAACCCTATTGAATTTCATAACTTCAATTGCATCATCTTCAATTAATAATATATTCAGTGATCTAGCCATTTGTTTTTATATAAAATTTTTCCATTTTAAAAATAATATGATTCTAACGTTAAAAATTTAAATTTCGGTAATCATAATAATACTATCCACGAATAGCATTAAAGTGTCGACGAATGGTATTAATTTTTCAGGATTTCTTCTTGTATTTTCTTAGTTAAACTTTTGTAGACCAATTCATAAGAATGGTCAATCAATTCTTTCACTAAAGTATCCGGAACCTCTTTATTTATGGCTACCGTATTCCAATGCGTTTTACTCATATGCCAACCTGGCTTTATGTCATCATATTGCGCACGCAATTCCTGTGCGCGTTCTGGATCGCATTTCAAATTAACTGCAGGACCACCCTTCTCCCATTGACTTAACGAAGATAAGGCAAACATTTTCCCCCCCACTTTAAATACCAAAGTATCTTCATCAAATGGAAAATGCTCCGTCACCCCTTTTTTGGAAAGGCAATATTCATAAAAGCTTTCTAAATTCATCTTTAAAAATAATTATAAATTATAAATGTTGAATTATAAATTAATTATTTAACCTCTAAAACAGAGTACAAAACTGGCTTACTTGGACTGGCATCATTCTCAAAAGACGCTATTTGTAAATTCAACAGATAGCTTCCGTCTTTTACATTATCAGCAACAAAAATCATTTCGGTAATCGTACAATCTAATCTGGCATCTTCATTCAAGTTTTTAACGTCCGTCACATTCCAAAAGGCTTTGTGAGCCAACAGCTTTCCTTCATCTTTTTCCTTATCTACACTTGGTAAGTCAATCAGCAAATGCTTTATTCCGCTTTCGCGAAGAAATAGCGCAGCTTCTTCCGCTAGGAACGGTGGATCAGTATGAGAATATTTCCTAGAAACTTTGTCGGCATCATTGGGCAAGGTTCTAATGACAATTGCTTCCGGTTTTTTGCCATTTAAAGCATTCTCTATCGCCGCCTTCGTAATTACAAAGTCATGTTCTTGGTCTTCTAATTCCACCGAAACTAATTCGGCAATAAAGAAAAACTGTTTTAGGGCTTGGTTCACACTATAAAAATCATGGGTAATATGACCCAAGCATTCCGTATGCGTTCCGTGACCGTGCGGGTTGAATTGAATGTTATTGAAATTAGTAGAAGACATTCCTGATGAAACTTTCCCTACCCATTCATCAAACTTAACGGGTTCAATTACTGGTTTATCAATATACCAAGCTATTGGGTTTGCATTTGTATTAGATAATGGAATCGAAATATCAATAGGTTTTGATAAATCGACTTGAAATGTAATATTATTATGTTGAATTGTAGTTTTCATTTATGCTGAATTTATTTCAGTATCTCATCTCGAGATACCTTTATAACATCAAATATAAATCTTTTAATTCAGGATTTGACAATTTTGCTAAGTTCCATTTCCAATCTTTGTGCCAATTCTTCAATTGTTTTTCTCTTTCAAAGGCATTTGAGAACTCTAAAAATTCTTCAAAATAAATCAGAATAGTTGCATTGTACTTTTTCGTAAACAACGCGCCCGTGCCGTTTACTAGATGATCAATTCTCTTTTTTAAATTTTTAGTTGCGCCAACATATAAAACAGTATGGTTCTTATTAGTCAAGATATATGTAAACCCTTTTTCCATCTATATATATAATTTAAAAAAAACTCTTTCCTGAAACTAGTTCATTAGATCCTGAAACTAGTTCACTAGATCCTGAAACTAGTTCATTAGATCCTGAAACTAGTTCAGGATAAATAAATCCGACGCTATACCATCTGTCAAAAATTTTCCTTTTTTAGTAGGTTTTAAAATAGCATTTTCTATCGAAAGTAAATCGTCATTCAAGTATTTCTGTGCTTGTTTCATTAAATAATCCAAATAGGTTTTACCAAATTCCGATTCAATTCTCTCCAAAGAAACTCCCCAAATCGTGCGCAATCCTGTCATAATATATTCATTATAGCGATCAGAAACCGAAAGAATTTCAATCTCATTAGGCAGTTTATCTGCATCGATGGATTTTATATATAACGGATTGTTAGCAATATTCCAAGAACGAGAAACCCCATCGTAACTGTGTGCCGAAGGTCCTATTCCGATGTATTTTTTTCCTAGCCAGTACCCCGAATTGTTCTTGGAAAAATAGTTGTCCTTACCAAAATTGGATAGCTCGTAATGGATAAAACCATTCGCTTCAAGCGTATCTACCAAGATAATAAAATGTTCTTGTGCTACTTCGTCATTTGGCTCTGCTATTTTTCCGGTATCAATTAATTTCTTCAAAGCTGTTTTAGGCTCCACCGTCAAAGCATAACTGGAAATATGCGGAATCCCGAAAGACAATGCCTTTTCGATATTCTGTTTCCATTTTTCATTACTCATTCCAGGAACTCCATAAATCAAATCAATCGAAATATTATCAAAATAACGAGTCGCTTCTTGCAAACATTTTTGCGCTTCCTCTGAATTGTGCGCCCTATTCATCATTCGTAAATCATCTTCAAAAAAAGACTGTATCCCTATGCTTAATCTGTTGATTTTACTTTTCGACAATTCCAAAATCCGTTCACTCGATAAATCATCCGGATTTGCTTCGAGTGTGATTTCTGGGTTTTCTGCAACGCTATAATTCTCATAAACTGCCGCAATCAAAAAATCAATCTCTTCAGAAGTCAATACACTGGGCGTTCCTCCTCCAAAATAAATCGTCTCAATTTCTATGTCACTTCGAGCGGAGTCGAGAAGTCCAGATTCACTTTTGCGCATTTTAATTTCTTTGGCCAAAGCCAAAACCATCTCCTCTTTCTTTTTCATTGAAGTTGAAAAATGAAAGTCGCAATAATGACAAGCTTGCTTGCAGAATGGTATGTGTATGTAGATGCCGCTCATTTAGTAGTATTCGGTGGTCAGTAATTTTATTAATCAGTTTGGAGTAAGCAATTAGTAGTCAGTTTTCTTAATTGTTCGAAATTTATTGAACACTGAACACTATTTCTTCACACGCGATTCATTTTGTTTTACAAAAGCATCCCAGCCGGTATAGCTTTTCGCCCCAACTACTTTTCCAGAATTGAAAAAGTGACAAACCGCAGCTGCTAGTCCATCTGTGCTATCCAGATTTTTAGGTAGTTCTTTTAGTCCCAATAATTGCTGTAGCATTTTAGCAACCTGTTCTTTGCTGGCATTTCCGTTTCCAGTAATCGCCATTTTTATTTTCTTGGGTTCATATTCAGTAATGGGAATATCTCTCGAAAGTCCTGCAGCCATAGCAACTCCTTGAGCACGACCCAATTTCAACATTGATTGTACGTTTTTTCCAAAGAAAGGTGCTTCGATCGCAATTTCGTCTGGGTGATGGGTATCAATCAATTCAATGGTACGTTCATAAATTCGTTTCAGTTTCATATAATGGTCATCCATTTTATTCAACTGCAATTCGTTCAATTGAATAAATTCCATTTTTTTATTGATAACACGTATCAAACCAAAACCCATTATCGTGGTTCCTGGGTCAATTCCTAATATGATGCGTTCGTTTGCCAAAAGTTTTGTTTCAAGTTTAAGGTTTCAAGTTTAAAGTTTTCCTTTTCTTTGCACTCATGATTTCAATTCCTCACAAAACTAAACAATTCCTTGTTCTTATAATCAAAGTTTTGATTGTGGCTGGCGCATTTTATTTTATCTACAATCAGCTGGCAAATAATGACAAACTCGATTGGGTTCAGTTTACGGCAAAATTCAAAAAGAACCAGTCGGTCGTGGGAATAAGTTTCATCTTATTATTGAGTGTTTTGAATCGCTATTTTGAAATTTTAAAATGGCAAAACCTAGCTTCCTACATCAAACCTATTTCTGTCTCTGAGGCCACAAAACAAGTTTTGGCCGCACTAACCGCAGGAATTTTTACTCCAAACGGAGTAGGCGAATATGCCGGAAAAGCATTGTATTATGAAAAGAGCGAAACCAAACAGGTCATTTTCTTAAACCTGATTTGCAACGGAATCCAAATGGTGCTAACCGTAATCATTGGGATATTTGGTTTATTGTATTTTAATGCTAAATACAATGTCATCACTACCAAAATGGTCATTATCCTTTTTGCTATATTAGTCTTCACTGCTATCCTATTATTTTCGTTAAAGAAAATCGCAATCAAAGGATATACAATCGAAAAATTGATTCACAAAATCAATGAAGTCCCTAAACGTATTCATCAAAAAAACATCCTTTTAGGAATTTGTCGTTATATCGTTTTTTCGCATCAATACTATTTTTTGTTTCTCGCTTTTGATGTCGATTTGCCATACTTAATACTGATGTCAGCCGTGACTAGTGTTTACTTTCTAGCATCCTCCTTGCCCACTTTTCAGTTTTTGGACTTTGCCGTAAAAGGAAGTGTCGCTATATTTTTATTCAGTATTTTAGGCGTAAACGAATGGATCGTTATTTTTGTATCAACACTAATGTGGTTTTTAAATGTTGTGCTACCAGTAGTTATAGGAAGTTATTATGTACTGATTTTTAAATCCTCTCCAAAGGAGAAGGAGGTATAAACTAATAAAATAATTATGATTACAATTATTTTATTTTTAGCACTATTAATTTACGTCATCGCTATTGCGGGTTTAATCTATGGGTTTACAAAAATCAAAACTTTTGACGCGATAGATTTGGAACCCAAAACCAAATTTACAATTATCGTCCCTTTTCGAAATGAAGCTGAGAATCTACCAATTCTTTTAGCAAGTTTGTCCCAATTGAATTACCCAACAGACTTATTTGAAGTGATTCTGGTTGATGACGATTCGACAGATTGTTTTGAAGTTTCAGGTTTAAAGTTTAAAGTTACTGTACTACCAAATCTTCGTGTTTCAAATTCGCCAAAGAAAGATGCGATTGTATCTGCGATGAATGTTGTAAATACGGATTGGGTTATTACTACAGATGCTGATTGTGTAGTCAATCCTAATTGGTTATTAACATTGGATAATTATATTCAGAATCATAAAGTTAGTATGATTGCCGGAGCGGTAACCTACGGCTGCAGTAATTCGTTTATACATCAATTCCAGCAACTGGACTTGGCAAGCTTGCAAGGAGCAACCATCGGTAGTTTTGGAATAGGAAAAGGATTTATGTGTAATGGCGCCAACTTGGCCTATACCAAAACCCTATTTCAGCAGTTAAATGGCTTTGATGGCAACGATAAAATCGCCAGTGGTGATGATGTCTTTTTATTACAGAAAGCAATTGCAAGATTCCCTGAGCAAGTCCGCTATTTAAAATCGAAAAACAACATAGTTACTACAAAACCATTGAATGACTGGAGATCCTTGTTTTATCAAAGGGTGCGTTGGGCTTCCAAAACGACTTCTTATCAAAGTAGTTTCGGGAAATTATTGGGCGTTGTTGTTTTAATGGGAAATTTATGTTGGATTTTGGCTGTCGGGTTCTGCCTATTTGGGCTGATACCAATTGAATTTATTATCATTTTATCCCTATTCAAGTTTGCAGTAGATGCTATTTTGATAATTAAAACCAATACTTTTCTTAGACAAAAAAACCACCACCTCATTTTAAGCAGCCTATTCTATCCTCTTTTTAGTGTTTGCGTGGCATTTTATTCGCTGATTGGCAAATACGAATGGAAAGGACGAAAGTTCTAGTTTACGATTATGCCTAGCCCTGATAGAAATGGAAATCCTATTATGCTGTTGTTCAGCATAAAAGATTGTAATGTATAGCAGGAAATGGCTTCAGAAAATCACTCAACTTTAAGGATTACCGGAAGTATAAATTGTGTTTTTACAGGAATTCCACGTTTTATGGCTGGATTTACTTTAGGGAAATTTACCAATCTGGCATTTAGAATACTATCGATTTTAATGGCGTTATACGCAACAGAATCCTTAGGAAATTGCGGTTCAAATTTCATTTTTGCATTAGGAAAAATAGTCACCTTAACTTCAATAGTGTCTAATTCAGGATACAAAATCGATAGTGTATCGCTGCTCAATTTTTGCTGTATTAGTTCCGTTAAATACTCAAAAAAACATCGTTGACGTTCAGTTTTATTATCTAATTTATCACAATCGACAAACGAAGGATATTCATCTACTTCTTTCCAATTGATTGTTTTCAGTTCTTTTTGCAATAATTCCTTTTCCGAAGGCACTTGCTTTTCGAAGTATTGACAGGAATTAAAAAGTAAGAATACTAAAAAAAAGTAATAGTGCTTCAATGTGTTATATTTGGATTGGAGTAATATTTTATAAAAATACAATTATTATCTTTGAGATTGTTTCGAAAGCAAATAATCTTCATAGCTTTCAGCAAACCATTTCTTCTTACTTGCTTCAGCCATTTCTTTTTGTTCTGGATACAAGACTCCTAATCGATCTGAAAAAACAGCAATTTGAATCGTGTATCTATAAAACTCTTCTTTTGTTAGTATTAAATTTGTCGTTGCTTATTTATTAGAAAACTCAAAAAAAAGGCGATCAAAATCTTTCATCGAAAAATTCAATACTTTTGCTTTGTTCTCGTTATATATTTTTTCTTTCAAATGAGCATCACCCTTGTCTTGGGCGAAAGCCGAATTTAAAAAAACAATAGAAAAAAGAATGAAACTAAATTTCTCACATTCATTTGATGAATCCCTGTTGTATTTATTTTTTCAAAAATACAAAAATAAAATTTTATGGATACTTTCCTCTTAATCCTTGGCTTTTGTTGCATGATTACTGGAATTCTAGGCAGCGTACTTCCTGTTTTGCCTGGTCCTGGAATTAGTTGGCTCGGACTTATTTTACTGTATTTTACCAATGCTGTTCCCGCTAACTATTGGATTCTTGGTATTACTTTATTGATTACAATAGTGATATCATATTTAGACTATATCATTCCTGCTAAGGGAACTAAGCACTTTGGGGGGAGTAAATATGGAATTTGGGGAACAAATATCGGATTAGTTCTGGGCATTATTGCGCCCATCCCATTTGGATTCTTAATAGGCCCATTTTTAGGCGCTTTTATAGGTGAGCTAATTTATGATTCTAAAAATCAAAAACGTGCTTTGAGAGCCGCCACTGGATCAATCATTGGTTTTTTAGCATCTACATTTATGCAGTTTTTAATTTGCCTGTTGTTTTTAGGCCTATACATTAGTCTGGTTTGGCATTATAAAGAAGGCTTATTTTAAGCCATTATCACCCAAAATTTACACATTGGAAAAACAAAAGTGAAAACAAATTTTATTTCTTTAACATTTAATGACTCCGTTTTAAAATTTATAAATAACTTTGGCTTTTAACTTTTCTATAAGATATTATAAAGAAATAGTAATCATTCACTATAAAATATAGCAGTTGAATAAAGATATTATAAATACCTCTTTTTTTATTCACCAATTGAAGCAAGGCCAAAACTCGGCTTTTGAAACGCTGTACCATTTATATTTTCAAAAATTATCTCATTTTGCCAATAGCTATATTGAAAATGAAGAGGAGTCACAGGAAATCGTACAAAATGTTTTTTTTAAGCTTTGGAAAAAGCGCGAAAAATTAGCTGTCGAAGTCAATTTACATTCCTATTTATTTAAAATGGTTAAAAATTCCTGTTTGGATTATTTTAAACATCAAAAAGTAAAAGCAAACTATAGCCAGCATTGTGATATTGAAAGAAAAGAAATCAATCACTTAGCTTTGATGGATACGCCCAGTAATCTCTACATTGAAAATGAACTTTTAGAAAAAATAAATTCGTCTGTAGACAAACTTCCTCCCGCCTGCAAACGCATATTTATTAAAAGCAGGTTTCAAGGTATGAATCACAAGGAAATCGCAGAGGAATTAGACATTTCTACAAAAACAGTTGAAAACCAAATTACAAAAGCCTTAAAGTTTCTACGAGTAGAACTGAAAGAATATACTGCACTTTTTTTTTAATTTAGAAAAAAATCAAATTTGCGTAGGGGTACTTTACGACTTAATCGTCTTAGTATAAAAACACCCCCATGAAAGAGGCCGATTTAATAAAGTTTATTGAGAAAAAAGGAGATACTGAATTTAACAGTGCAGTAATTTCTTGGATAAATGCATCTCAAAACAATCAAGCTTTATTTAGTAAAATAAAGGCTAAGCATGTAATTGACACCTTAGACTCCAATACTGAAAGTACACTTGCAACAAGAAAATATAATGAATTTCTAGAAAAAAAGAAAGCAGCTAAGAAACCTTTACTCTTTTTATTAAAAGTAGCGTCCGTAATTATTCTGCCGCTACTACTCTCCACTTATCTTTATTTCAACAATCAAAATAGCACTACTAATAAGGAAGAAATTGCCTTTACTTCCTCTGTTAAAGAACAAAAAACAGTTACTCTTAAAGATGGAACTGTAGTCTGGTTAAATGCCGATAGTAAAATTATTCTTGATCATGAATACAACTCTGAAGAAAGAAGATTGAAGTTATATGGCGAAGCTTTCTTTGATGTTGTAAAAAACAAAGACAAGCCTTTTATCGTAGAAACAGTTTCTGGAATCAAAATAAAAGTACTGGGAACAACTTTTAATGTTAAGTCGTATTCTTCTGAAAAAAATGTAGAAACAACACTTGTCACTGGAAAAGTAGAATTATACGATCAAAAAGAAGACAAAGCGCTATTCACATTAAGTCCAAAACAGAAAGCTACCTTTTCTAAAAAAGAAAAAGAATTATCCATTACTGAAGTAGCTACTGAAAATATTACATCATGGAAATCAGGAAGATTAATTTTTGACAAAACACCATTAGATGAGTTTGCCTTAAACATCGAGCGCTGGTTTGATGTTAAAGTAATTATTGCCTCAAATAATTTTAAAGGCTACTCCTTTTCAGGAAAAATTGACAAAACTAACTCTATTGAGGACATCATGAAAGTATTAGAAGTTTCCTCTAATTTAAATTGTACCTACTCTAAAAACACTAATACAATTGTGATTAAATCAAAATAAAAAAAAGAGAGTGCGCCAACACTCTCCTCATTTAAAAGGCTTTATAGCTGAATACCGTTTGAAAACAAAATACTAACCAAAAACCAATGTTAAAATTATGAAAAAAAACCGAATTAAAAAGAATTCTACTAGAAGCACTTCGTCTTCTTTAGATAAATTTATTAGAATAATGAAAATATATTCTGTATTAGTCGCCCTTACGATTTTTAAAATCTCAGCTTCAAGCTTGCCTACTTATGGTCAAAAAATTGCTATTGACTATGATAAAACAACTTTGAAAGAGGTAATTTCGAAAATTGAAGACCAGTCGGAATTTACTTTTTTCTACAATAACAAATTAGTAGATGAAAATACACTTATCACCATCAAAGCTTCTTCTAATAAAATTAATAATGTATTAGACACAGCATTGAAAGGCACTGGCATTTCATATAAATTGATGAATAACAAAGTCGTCCTTTTTAAAGACAATACGGAACTACAGAGAAAAAACCTGATTTTAGCAGAAGACAAAACAGTAGAAATCAGCTATTTTGATCAAGAAAAAGTAGATATAAAAGGGACCGTAGTTGATGAAGGAGGTATTCCTCTTGTGGGAATAAATGTAAGTATCAAAAATACTACATCAGGAACACTAACTGATCTTGATGGTAAATTTAACCTAAAAGCAAACTATGATGACATCGTAGAAATAAGCTACATGGGTCTAAAAACCGAAACAAGAAAAGTTACTAAACAAAACACCAATTTCAAGATTACTATGATCGCTGACATTAGCGCCTTAAACGAGGTAATTGTTGTGGCTTATGACAAGCAAACTAAAAGTTCTTTTACAGGAGCAGCAGTAAATGTTGATGTTTCAAAAATTCAAGAAACACCTGTAGCTTCTTTTCAAGAAAGTTTACAAGGAAATGTAGCGGGAGTACAAATGTCTTCTGCCAGTGGGCAACCTGGTTCTGCTCAAAGTATTCGTATTAGAGGAGTTGGTTCTATAAATGCTAACTCAGATCCATTGTATGTTGTGGATGGTATTCCTGTGGTTTCAGGAAATATTTCTACAATAGCAACGAGTTCTAATACAATTGCTGGTATAAATTCTAAAGACATCGAAACGATTACCGTTTTAAAAGATGCTTCGGCTACTTCTATTTACGGTTCAAGAGGAGCAAATGGAGTAGTTCTTATTACAACCAAAAGAGGGAAATCTGGGAAAACTAAATTTAATTTCAATACCCAATATGGTGTAAGTGAAATGATTCTTTCTGACAGAAACAAACTTCTAACGACTCCAGAACATTTAGAGTTAATGATTGAAAGCCGCATCAACATTGGAAATAGCCCTGAAGCAGCTCAAAAATACATTTACGACCAAGTAGATGAAAGTGTAAATACAAACTGGCAAGATGTTATAGGTAGAACAGGAGAATACAGACAATATGGACTAAGCGCCAGTGGTGGTAGTGACAAAACTACTTTTTATTCTTCTTTAGGAATTTATGATCAACAAGCAGTAATTTTAGGTGTTGATTATAAAAAATTTAATGCTAAAGTAAATATCAACCACCAAGCGACTGATAAACTATCGATGAACTTTGGTGTTGCTGCAAGCAATCAGGTACTAAACACTATTGACGAAGCTGGGAATGCAAATAACCCTGTAAGAGCAATGGCAAGAGAAGTGCCTTGGCAGCCAGTTTATAATGCTGATGGCACTTATAACACCAGTATTCTTTTGACGTATAACCCTGTAGGAATAGAAAAAGAAAACATTAGAAAATCTAAATTATACGGGATTTTAGGAAATCTGGGATTAAACTATGAGTTCAATAAAGACTTATCTTTTGAAACAAAAGGAAATGTTGATTTCAATTTAGCCGATGAGTTTCAATATGACAATCCTTATTTTGGAGAAGGTAGAAATGACGGCGGACGTGGAAGAGCATCTGATAACATTGTGCTAAACTGGAACGTAACTAATTTGTTAAAATACAATCTAGACCTAAACGAATCGAATAACCTTAAATTTTTATTTGGTCAAGAAGCTCAAAAAATCACTAGTAGTTCTGTATATGCTTATGCTAGTAACTATGGTGCTCCCGGACTAACTTCCTTAGACAATGCCTCTGTTTATAAAGATGCGTCAAGCGCAAAAACAGCGTCATCACTTTCTTCGTTATTCTTTAATATCAATTACGGATTACTGAATAAATACTTTTTAAATGTAACTGGACGAAGAGATGGTTCCTCCCGTTTTGGTTCTGATGTGAGGTATGCTAATTTTGGTTCGATAGGAGCAGGTTGGAATATTGACAAAGAAAATTTTATGGAAGACATAACTTTTATAAACAAATTGAAACTTAGATCAAGTTATGGTATCAATGGAAACCAGGAAATTGGTGATTTTGCTTCCAGAGGTTTATATAGTACTGGAGACGATTACAATGGTAGCCCAGGATATTCGTATAGTCAACAATCCAATCCATCATTAACTTGGGAAAAAAATAAGCCTTTCAATGTTGGGGTGGATTTTGGATTATTTGATAGATTAACAGGAACTTTTGAGTACTACACTAGAACAACCACTGATCTATTATTTAAAGTCCCTATCTCAGCAACTAACGGAATTACAAGCTATTTAGACAATGTAGGAGAAATGAAAAACAGCGGAATCGAATTTGCTTTATCTGCTGCTATATTTGACAATCCTGATGGTTTTTCATGGAAATCTGATTTTAATATCACTACCAATACTAACAAAATAGTAAAATTACAAAACAACGAACCTATAATTGAAGACAACTACATACGTGAAGTAGGTAGTGATTTCTACATGTTCTACATGCCTGGTTATGCAGGTGCAGATCCACAAAACGGAAATGCTCTTTGGTATACCAATGAATCTCAAACAGAAACAACTAGTGATTATAGCAAAGCTGATCCTTACCAACAAGGTAGTGCTTTGCCTAAATTCTATTCTGGTTTTACCAATACTTTTAGCTACAAAAACGTAAGTCTATCCTTTATGCTTTTCTTAAACGAAGGAAACAAAGTATATGATACTTGGGGTAGATATGTAAGTAGTGATGGTAGTGCCAAATTAAATGACCGTGGAAATCTAACACGTCATATATATGAAAACAGATGGCAACAACCTGGAGATGTTACTGACGTTCCAAAAATGGTTTGGGGAAATACACAATCTGGATTAGCAAATCAACATTCTACTCGTTTCCTTTATGACGGAACCTATGTAAGACTTAGAGACATTACTCTTGCTTACCAACTTCCAACTACTTTGACGGATAAATTAAATGTTAGTAACGTTCGTTTTTACATAAAAGGAACTAATGTACTGACTTGGGTAAAAGACAAAGACTTAGAAATCGACCCTGAAGTTGGAATTAACGGAACCGCGAACCTAAGAATACCTATTTCAAAACAATTTTTAATGGGAGTTGATTTTTCATTCTAAAACCAAAAAACAAATGATCTTAAAATTTAAACATATAGTAATTCTCGCAATCGTGACGCTTACCGCATCATGTAGCGAATCTTTTTTAGACATCAATCCAGAACAAAGTGTTGCAGCCGAAAGTGCAATCGTGGATCTTGTTACTTTACAAACTGCGTTAAATGGTACGTATAGCAAATTGCAAAACAATGATTATTATGGCCGTACCATGTATATCATTCCGGAATTAATGGCTGACAATCTTTATTTGAGCTCCAGAAATACTGGCCGCTATTTAGAATATGAAAACTTTGTAGTTTCTGAGAGAAATGGAGAAGCCGAAGGTTTGTGGGAAAAAGGGTATGAAGTTGTTGTTAATGCGACCCGCGCTATTGAAGGTGGAAAAACATTGGAAAGCACCTCTACTGCGCAACAAAAATCAATTAATCAATTAATTGGAGAAGCTTATGCACTTAGAGCATTAGCACATTTTGATCTTGTTAGAATGTTTGCTCAACCTTACAATTTTACTGCAGATGCCAGCCATATAGGTATACCAGTAATCACTGAGGTTAACACCGTTCAAACTTCACCAAGTAGGAATACAGTAAAAGAAGTGTATACACAAATTAATACTGACCTAACAACTGCTTTGGGATTAATGCAATCGCAAAAAGGAAAAGGGACATTTTCTATTGGTGCAGTAAAAGGATTATTAGCAAGAGTAGCTTTGTATCAAAATGACAATATAAATGCTATTAAATACAGTTCTGAAGTTATTGCCACGGGAGGTTACAGCTTAATAGCTAATAAAGATTATGCTACGCTATGGAGTAGTGAACTGAATAACGAAACACTATTTGAAATTGTTTTTACAATTGCAGATAATGAAGGAAGTAATAGTTTAGGACACTTCTTTAATGTTACTGGATACGCAGATGCTTTAGTGAGCCCAGAACTTTATGCACTTTATAGCACTCAAGATGCTCGAAGAACTGCGATTACAGCTGGAGCAAAACCCGGTGCTGAGGCAGCCGCACTATTTGTAAACAAATTTCCGAAAGGAACATTGAGCGATGACAACATTAAAATCTTACGTTTAGCAGAGCAGTATTTAATTAGAGCTGAGGCTTACGCCAAAGAAGGAGAAAACACGTTAGCCCAAAATGACTTAAATGTTATTACAAAAAGAGCAAATCCAGCAGCTCTAAATGCAACAGAAACAGGTGCAGCATTATTGACTAGAATTCTTGAGGAAAGAAGAAAAGAATTGGCTTTTGAAGGACATCGTTTGTTTGATTTAAACAGAAATAAAAAAGATGTGAAAATTATTCAATCAGAAAAAAGCATTACGGTAAGCTATCCTAACGATAAATTTATTTTGCCAATACCATTGAAAGAATTAAATTCAAATCCAAATATCAAACCTCAAAACACTGGATATTAAATGATTTCTATAGAAATTAAACCTTATTTATTAAATAAAAACCACGTTTTTAGAATTGCTGGTGGAGCTAGAACAAATACTCCTGTTCTATTAGTAAAACTAAAATACGATCGTTTTGTAGGATATGGGGAGGCTTCAATGCCTCCCTTATATGGAGAAAGTATAGCCAGTGCGCAAAGTTTTATAAAGACATTTGATTTTAGTCCCTTCTCTTCTCCTATAGAAATTGAAGCAATCTTAAAATCATTAGATCAACATGCCACAGGAAATCCAGCCATTAAAGCAGCGATTGATATTGCACTCCATGATCTCATAGGAAAAATGATGAATATGCCTTTGTATGAATATTTTAATTTACCAAAAAAGGAACTTAAAACAAGTAAAACTATTGGGATTGACAGTGCCGAAATCATCGAAAAAAGAGTTGAAGAAGCGGCTAATTTTCATTACCTAAAAATTAAGCTTGGTGGCGACAACGATGCTGAAATCATAAAAGCAGTTCGAAATGTCTCTGACAAACCCTTGTTTATCGATGCTAATCAAGGTTGGACTAATAAAGAAGAAGCACTAGATAAAATTGCCTGGTTAAAAGAAGAAAATGTTATTTTTATCGAACAACCCATGCCTAAAAAAGCCTTTTCCGACATGGAATGGCTCGTATCCCGCAGTACTTTACCGTTGATTGGTGACGAAGGAATACAACGTTTAGAAGAAGTAAAAACAGCTAGTAATTTCTATCATGGTATCAATATCAAACTGATGAAATCTACAGGATTACACGAAGCTTTTGCGATGGCAAATTTAGCCAAATCATTGAATCTAAAAATAATGCTAGGTTGCATGTCTGAAACTTCCTGTGCTATTGCAGCTGCAGCGCATTTAGGTGCTATGGCAGACTGGATAGACTTAGATGGGAATTTAGGGGTAACTAACGATCCATTTCAAGGACACCAAGTAATAAATGGATCCATCCATCTTAATGATACTAACGGAATTGGTCTTATAAATCCAGATTGGAACAAAATTGAAACTTATGTATAAAATATATCAAACCGCAGTCGTTTTATTTTTATCGCTATCGATTACCAGCTGTGAT
The DNA here is from genome assembly GCF_041431375.1 of Flavobacterium sp. Arc3. Taxonomy (NCBI): domain Bacteria; kingdom Pseudomonadati; phylum Bacteroidota; class Flavobacteriia; order Flavobacteriales; family Flavobacteriaceae; genus Flavobacterium; species Flavobacterium sp. Arc3. The sequence goes on from NZ_JASMRI010000025.1 coordinate 30,865, forward strand.
GCGCAAAAGAAAGCAAGCTTAAAAACAGCTATTGAAGTACAAAATGATACTTTAGATTCCTATTTCTCAAAGTTATATGAGGCAAAAATGTTCAACGGAGCAGTAGCCGTAAAAAGAAAAGGCAAGTTAATTTTCAAGAAAGGGTATGGAATTGCTAATTTAGAAAAGCAAAACCCGTTTTTGACTACTACTTCTTTAGAGATTGCTTCGGTATCTAAACAGTTTACTTCAGCAGCTATACTTTTGCTACAGCAGGAAAACAAATTAAAAGTAACTGACTTTGCTTATAAATATCTTGGCGAAGATTTTCCGTATAAAGACGTTACCATTTCTCAATTACTTTCTCACACTGCAGGATTACCAGATTACGAACCTTATTTTAGAAAAAACTGGGATCCGTCTATAATTGCATACAACAAAGATATTTTAAATTATTTCAAGACTAAGAAACCTGCAATTTCGAGTGTCGCAGGTGAAAAATACCATTATTCTAATATTGGATATATTCTTCTTGCTGAAATTGTAAGTGGCGCAAGTGGCGGAGTAACTTTAGAAAAGTATTTAACTAAAAAAATATTTGAGCCGATGCAAATGGAAAACACATTTTTTATGGGCCGAGACAGTATTTGGGATAAAGAAAATTATGCCCCAGGTTATATGTTTAGTTTAGCTGAATGCAAAAATGTTATTCCAGAATCTTTACCAAACAATGCCTATTATCGCTTCTTAAGTGGCCGTCTAGGATCAGGGCGACTATCGTCAAGTATAGACGACTTGATAAAATGGGATCAGTTTTTATATGATGATTCTATTTTTAACGCCGCTTCAAAGGAATTAGCATTTAGCAAACACCCACCTACGAAAGACACATCTGATTATGGTTATGGATGGCATATTGTAGACGATAGTATAAAAGGAAAAACAGTATATCATACTGGAAGCTGGGCTGGTAACCTAACCTATATTAGTCGTTCATTAGTAACAAAAGATTTGGTTATCATTTTAAATAACACCCACAATTCAGCTTACAATAAAGAAATAAGAGCTGCTGTTAATGGGTTTATAAATGGGCAACCACTAACGCTACCTAAAGTAAAAGCAAGTGAATTATTCAAAAATTCAGCTTGTAACTTAACTTTAAAAATGATTCCGCAGTGGTACTTAGCCAACGTGAATATCGATTGGGATATTGCCGACTTAAAACAACTTCAAGAAGACTATGAGAAGATTGGAGCATCTGATAAAAGCGAAATGACAAACGCTATCATGACAATCATTCAAAAAGCTAACAAATCGTAAACCATTTTTTTTTAATGATCTAGTTCTTGAAAAATAGAACTAATTGGTTTTCCTACCAAAATTTATCGTTTATAAAATCCAACATAAAGAAAGGACATAATGTACCATGCCCCTATCTTCTTGTTGCTCAGGATAACTATGTTTAAATCAAAAAAATTAGTGACAATTACCGCCTACTTTTAAAAAAAGCCTTAGCTCAACTAAAACCCAAATTCCATGAAAAAAACAAATCTGATATTTATTGCTACGACCTTGCTTCTTTTGGGTTGCAAACCGTTAAAAAGTGAAATGAATGTAGATATTCTTATACAAAACGGAACCGTTTACAACGGAATTGATACTATGCCTAGTCATGAATCAATTGGAATAAAAGGGGACCAGATTGTTTTTGTAGGTGATGAAAAAAATGTATCTATAAACGCTTCAAAAATTATTGATGCCACTGGATTAATCGTTTCCCCTGGCTTTATAGATCCACATACCCATGCTGATAGAGATTTAAATGATCCCGAAACATCACACAACAAACCTTTTTTAATGCAAGGAGTTACCACAGTAGTTGTTGGTAATGATGGGTCAAGCTTTTTTCCTGTTTCAAAATACAAAAAATTATATGAGCAAAATGGTATTGGGACTAACGCTGTTCAATTAGTGGGTCATGGTACGATTCGAGGACAGGTTATCGGTAATAGTGATAGAATCGCTACTCCTGACGAAATTTTAAAAATGCAATCACTTGTTCAACAAGAAATGGACTCCGGTGCATTTGGATTATCAACAGGACTTTTCTACTCCCCTGGGAGTTATGCAAGTACAGAGGAAGTTATTTCTTTAGCCAAAACTGCTGCCGCAAATAATGGAATATACGACACGCATTTAAGAGATGAAAGTTCGTATTCCGTTGGCTTGATCCCTTCAATTGAAGAGGCTATAGAAGTGGGGCGACAAGCAAAATTACCCATTCACATATCGCACATTAAATGCTTAGGGCTAGACGCCTGGCATGAAAGTGATTCGATTGTAAGTATTATTAATGCCGCACGAAAGGAAGGAATTGACGTTACAGCAAATCAATATCCTTATGATGCATCGGCCACTAGTTTGAAAGCGGCGGTGGTGCCTCGCTGGGTAGAAAGCGGCGGAATAGACTCTGTATTCATTCGCTATGACAATCCATTATTAAGACAACGCATTCTTGAGGAAACAAAAATCAATATTACACGTAGAGGCGGACCAGATAAATTATTAGTTGTAAGTTCTACAGACACTACAGTTGTTGGAAAAAATTTGTTAGAGATCTCAAAAATACTAGATATATCTCCAGAAGAGACTGTTTATAATATAATTAAAATATATCCTCCTAAAGTGGCTTCTTTTAATATGATTCCTGAGGACATTGCTACTTTCATGAAGCAAGACTGGGTCGTTACTGGTTCAGATGGAGGCTCAGGACATCCTAGAAAGTATGGAACCTTTCCTAGAAAATACCATAAATATGTAAAAGAAGAAAAGCAAATTGAAATAAATCAATTTATAAAAGGAAGTACTTCCAGAACGGCTGAGCTTCTAAAAATCTCAAATAGAGGATCCTTAAAGCTGGGGTACTTTGCAGATATTATTATTTTCAATCCAGAGACATTTAAAGACATAGCTGATTATGACGATGCTTTTCAATTTGCAGAAGGATTAGAATATAGTATTATCAATGGAATTATTGCAGTAGAAAAAGGAAAATCAACCAATGTTTTAGCCGGAAAGGTTTTAAAAAAATAAATTATTATGAAAAATCTAATTCTTTCCTCCCTTGTACTTTTGGTAGTTGCAAGCTATGGACAAAATTCTCAATTAAAAGATACTTATAAAAATGAAGTCGTTAAAGGTGATATTATCAACACCATTATTAATGACAAAGAGAACTTTTACCACATCGATTTCCCTAACTATCCTTACAATGACACCAGTCTTCCCATAGGTGTTTTCGATTCAGGTATTGGAGGCTTAACGGTTCTAAAAGCGATTGTAGATTATGACCAAAATCAAAACAGCTCTCATCAATCAGGTGGTGATGGCGTCTTGGATTTTAATAACGAGAGCTTTATCTATTTAGGAGATCAGGCAAATATGCCTTACGGAAATTACGCTGAAGAAAACAAAAACGATTTACTAAAAGAACACATTATTAAAGACACTCAGTTTTTATTGGGAAATAAGTACTACTGTGATTTTGATGACACAGCCTTTAATACTAATAAAAAACCTGTAAAAGTGATTGTGATTGCTTGTAATACAGCAACGGCTTATGGAAAGGAGCACATCGAAGAATTTATTAAAAAAGCGAATTCTGGGATTAAAGTGATAGGTGTTATTGATGCTGGTGTCCGTGGTGTTTTAGAAACTATGAAAAAGGATGAGGATGGTATTATTGGCGTTTTAGCAACTGCCGGCACGGTATCTTCAAAGGGGTATCAAAATACCATTTTAAATTTCAAAGATCAATTAGGATATAAAGGGAATATTGAAGTTTTTTCACAAGGAGGACTTGGTATTGCAGAGGCCGTTGATGAGGACACAAACTATTATATTAAAAACCTTAAAAAACCCAGACAAGATTATAAAGGACCAAGTTTAAATGGTGATGTTAAAATAGACAAAACCTTGTTTGATATTTACAATTTTAATTATGACAATAGTAAAATGCTTTGTGATACAAAGAAAGCAGATGATTGTTCCATTTTACAAATTAATGATCCTGAAAATTATGTGCGCTACCATGTTGTAACACTTTTAGAAAACATTAGAAAATCGAATACTACTAACCAATTAAAATCAATTATTCTAGGGTGTACACATTATCCCTATTTAACTAATGAAATAAGTACAGTGTTGAATGAATTATATGACTATAAAGCTAAAGACGGTAGCTATTTATACCGAAAATTTATGGTTAAAAACATTCAACTAGTGGATCCCGCAGTAAACACAGCCAAAGAACTGTATGACTACTTAAATCAAAAATCATTATTTAATCCAAACGGAAATATTAACGAAAGTGAGTTTTACATAAGTGTGCCTAATAAAGATAATAAGAGCACTAAAATAGATGCTGAAGGACGATTTCCATACGACTATAAATACGGAAGAAATGCCGGAGAAATTCAAGAGTATGTAAAAATAGTGCCTTTTAGCAGAGCAAATATTTCAGATGATATATTAACACGTTTCGAGAATCAAATTCCGGCTGTTTATCAGTTAATGCATATTTTTAATGAAACGAATGAGAAAGTCAACTTTTTAGAGAAGAAAAACAAAATATAATCAGATAGCTATTTCAATAATAGTACTTGATTGCTTTAATAATGATAAGTATTTTTTATCTTCCCCCTAATTTCAAATTTTAAAACTAAATATGAACGAAAATCCAACTGCCCTAATAACTAACGATGCTGTTGTTCTAGGTATTCTTATGACAATACTAGGTTTAATTTTCATCACTTCCTCTAGTGAAAAACCTTTTTTCAAGAAATTCTACAGCATAGTCCCTTCGGTTTTGTTGTGCTATTTTATTCCCGCACTCTTCAACACCTTCAATATTATATCAGGAGAGACTTCCAGTTTATACACTATTGCCTCCCGTTATTTATTACCTGCCAGTTTGGTTTTACTTACCCTAAGCATCAATTTTGTTGCCTTAAAAAGATTAGGGAGCAAAGCCGTAATCATGTTTTTAGCAGGAACGGTAGGGATTATAATCGGTGGACCTTTGGCCTTATATATTGTGGGTAGCTTCTTTCCCGAAGTAGCTTTATCAAACGGAGAAGAAGTTTGGAAAGGATTATCAACAATAGCAGGAAGTTGGATTGGTGGTGGCGCAAATCAAACCGCCATGCTAGAAGTGTTTGGCGCAAGTAAAAGTATGTTTGCTCAAATGATCGCAGTAGATGTTTTGGTAGCCAATTTATGGATGGGATTTTTGTTATATGGTGCTCAAAAATCAGATAAAATTGACAAATGGTTAAAAGCAGATAATGCTCCCATTGCCGAATTAGAGAAAAATCTGGAAGAAGAACAAGCAGGAAAAAGACAACCACTTACTGCCAATAATTTAATGATAGTCCTTATGGTTGCTTTTGGTCTAACGGGTTTAGGACACTTCTTAGCCGATATATTGGCTCCATTTTTTAAAGAGAACTATCCAGAATTAGAGAAATATTCTTTTACTAATGAATTCTTCTGGTTGGTAATTATCACAACTACAGCAGGAGTATTATTATCGTTTACCAAAGTTCGAAAAATAGAAAGTTATGGTGCGTCAAAAGTGGGTACCGTATTTCTTTACATACTCGTAGCAACCATAGGAACACATATGAATCTAGGAGCAATTTTTGATAATCCTTTACTCTTCTTGGTTGGTATCATTTGGATCACTACCCATATCATTGTAATGATCATTGTAGCCAAAATCATTAAAGCTCCTTTCTTTTATGTGGCAGTAGGTAGCCAGGCAAATATTGGAGGAGCGGCTTCTGCACCCATTGTTGCCGCGGCATTTAGTCCGTTTTTAGCTCCCGTTGGAGTATTACTAGCTGTTTTGGGCTATGCCGTGGGAACCTACGGAGCCTATGTGTGTGGTTTGTTACTACACCAAATTTTTCTAATCATTACATAGCTAAGATTACTTGTACCAAACAATGATAATTTAAAGAACTTTAAGCCTTAATTCTGATTAACCAACCAACAAGGTCCTTTCATATTAACAACTCTTTAAAACAGTCTTGTAATTTGGGCGTGACCCTAAGGGGTCGGGTTATACGCTATATCTTTTACTCCGCTATCGCTTTGTAAAAGGATGCCGCTACTACCCCTCACGCAAAACGCAATCAATAATAAAAAAACCCTATTCAACTAGATGAATAGGGTTTTAACAAATCTATTTTATACAAAAACTCGATTAAGCATACGCTTAATGGAGTTTTTTTGTACTCAGAGCGGGACTTGAACCCGCACGAACATTGCTGTTCACTGGATTTTAAGTCCAGCGTGTCTACCAATTTCACCATCCGAGCATGATGTGGTATCTTCCCATTCCAAAACTTCTAAAAAGAGCTACAGATAAATGAACTTTCGATCCATCGGGCTATCACCTCGGCGAAGGTACTATAATAATTCACTTTTGCAAAGTACTATTTAAAAAAATCAAATAATTTACTAAGCTTCTTACTTCTCCCCTTCAATTTCCTATTAATAATTTTAATAAACCAAAACTTTACGACTTATAGATTTCCCACTGCTACTAGCTAAAACAATATAGACCTCGTTTTTTGGACTGATTGTAAAACGGTGAATCATTTTACCCGATACTTTTTTATCAACAAGCAACCTCCCCAGCATATCATATATTTTAATATTTGTTTGATCTGCTATAGCAGTTAAGTCAACATTTATTTCACTTCCATCATAAAAAATAACAGCAGCTAAATTTACTTCTTCCTTAGTTATAGGCGTAAAGTGAAGCACAAAACGATCTGTAGCATCTTTAATTGCTCCTTTGAATTGGTATGTTGCATTTACATTTAAATCAGTAATCGTCTTTGTCTTTTTATCTTCCAGAAATAGAACATCATAAGACGCACTTTCGCTACCAATACTCAAAGTATAATCCCCATCCTTTCCTGCTTTAAAGCGCAATGGAACTTGAGAATTTTCGTCTGTATCCGTTAAGTATCGAACGGTTAAATCAGTATTAGCATCATTTAAGTAAGCTGAAGGTGCAGATTCATTTCGACTAAAAAGTTTTAAAGCTCCTACCTCATTTGTTGGGTAACCAAACTGCATAAAAACCTCATCATATCCCAGACCTTCATTTGAAGCAATTCTAACTTTTAAGTTATTGTTAATACTCTTACCATTTTTTATTTTTAACCAGTTACTTGCACCGTTATTAACTCGTACCGCATTTGATGTACCAATATTTCCGCTAGTTGCGGCTCTTACAAAATAACCTTGAGTTGGAGGAATATATTGTGTTACCCCATTAGTTGCTATAGAACTAGAAGAATTACAAACCCCGTAATTATTTGACGCCGGATTCCATATCCACATATCATAACCTCCACCACTTACAACTAAATCAGTACGCAACCATCCTGTTCCTGATTTCCAATCAATTGAAGAAGGATATGGATTACCAATTAAATTAAAGCCTCTAACAACTGCATCAGCGCTAGAACTGGTATTTGTAATTGGAAAACTAACATTTCCATTATTCAACAATCCAACAAATTCTTTAGTTGGATTAAGTGCTTGTGTAGAATACAAATAACCTCTTCCTGCAACAAAGTTCGAAGAAGAGTGAATAGATGGCCACGTGGGCGCAACGGTAGTGTTTAATTGATAAGTCCAACAAGGAGTTGGTTCATTCCATATATACAAATCATATCCTGTACCATTTCCATAAGTACCAGAAGGAACCCAAGGTGAACCTGCTATCACTTGATTAGAAACTGGCGCGGATAGAAAATGCCAATCTTCTTTTGCACCACTAACATAGCGTTGTACTGTTGCCGCAACGTTATTTGTATTGTGAATTACTGAGGCTGTTCCAGAAGCATTTGATTTTAAAACAAGCCCACTAGTTCCACCATTATTAGTAATAGATCCCGTAACAGTTAATATATTATCAGCATCAATAATCATTTTTTTACCACTATTAATCAATAAAGTTCCAGATACATTTACTTGTGCTGCGCTTGTTACTGTTACTCCTACTCCATTGTTTATGGTAAAATTTGTATAATTACCGGCTACAGCACTTTGTGCAGCATCGACATTATAAACAACAGTTCCTCCCCAGTTTTTACCCGAAGGAAAAGGTGTTGCACTTTGTGCAGCAGGAACAGCCGTGAGTAAAGTTCCTGTGTTTGTAATCGAATTGCTAACAGAAAGTATATTACTGTTCATATTGAGCATTCCTGAATTGGCAAAATTACCATTAAGATTCAAGTCTCTTGTTGTAGAAACTGTTCCTCCCATATTAGAAATTGTAAGATTCTCTAATGATAATGGATTTGAAGTACCTTCAATACTTTGTGCCGTTATTCCATTTAGCTCTAATGTACCACCCGCTGAAGCTACGAAAGTACCGTTACTACTAAAATTACCACCTACTTTAAGAATATTTGTTCCAGCATTCAGAACTGAGCCCGTGGCAATAGACAAATTCCCCCCCACATTGAGCAGGTTTTTTGTTGTCGCACTTGCCGTTCCAGAAATAGAAAAATTCCCCAAAACACTCATGCTTGTACTAGGCATTGTCTTTATATTTGACCCACTAATACTCAAATTATAATACCCTGAAATTGTCCCATTCGGATTTATCACATTTTGAGCTGTACCGTTATAATTAAAAGTATTAGAAAATGTCATTGCGTCTAGAATACCATTATTTGTAAATGCTCCAGCAATACCTATACTGCTACTAACTTGTGGCGTCAAACTAGCTCCACTAGCTACAGTTATATTATAGAAATTAGTACTACCGCTTATCTTTTGACTCAAATCACTAAAAATAATTGTACTCGTACTTGCATTAAATGTACCACCGCTATTTTGCCATACTACATCGCCATTATTGTTTTTAAAGGAAAGTTGAGATCCAGCAATAGCATTTAAAACTCCCCCATTTTGAATAATCAATTGACGTGCTTCTGCTACAGCTGGCAAAAGAGGGCTTTGTGGTGTACTACTAACATTTGGAATTGTCAATTTTGAAAACTTAGAAGGATAACTAATTGGTGTCCAGTTGGAATTTGTATTCCAATCAGTAGATTGAGAACCATTCCATGTAAGATTTGGATAACTACTATTAGACAACGAAAATTGGTTTTGACCAAATGCTGTTGCAAACAAACCAACACCAAGTGTTTTTATTGTTGCTACATTACTATTAGTATTACTAACTGAAATTCCCCGTTCGTATACCGTTGCAGATGGAAGACCTGTAGCGTTAAAGAATACGATTTCATCTTCATTAATTCCGTTTAATTCTGATTCAAGATAACTAACCTGTACATCAATAAAATTGCCAGTTCCGCCAGTTCGAATAATATCATAGACTCTATTAATAGCCGTTGATTTCCATGAAGGTGCAGAACCAATGGTTGTTTTAATACTAACATCGGTTGGCTTCGTACCATCAGCGCTAAAAGATAGTTTTGCGTTAGCATTCCCAAAAGTATACGCTTGGTTGGTTACAAAAACATGTGCTCTTTTAACAATACCTGTCACATCGCCAACACCAGATGTAACCGCCGAGGCAGTTAAGGAAAGTGTATTAGATCCCATATCTAAACTTCCTAATAAATCTGTTGGATTATTACTTTGTAAATCTAGAATACCATTAACAATTAAATTTTTGGCGCTAGTAACACCATTATTATTTAATAAAACTAGATTATTAAAATCTGTTGAACCTGCTGTACCACTAATAGTTTGAACGGAAGACGAACCGTTCATCACAATAGTACTTCCTGTGGTAGTAAATGTTCCTTTATGAACTAAATTACCCCCCAAAGTATGCGTATTAGCACCTGAATTAAAAATTGCAGTGACACCAATAGTCAAATTACCTGCGATATCAATATTATTTGACGTGGTAACGCTTGCAGTTCCATCTACAATCAAATCCCCTAAAATAGACATATCTACTGCAGGCATCGTTTTTACACCACTTCCGCTTAGAATCAATGTAGAATATCGATTGGTTGATGCATAAGGAATTACAACATTTTGCGCCGAGCCGTTGTACATTACTGTGGTTAGATTTCCATCCCAAGCTGTACGCCAAACACCCACATTATTCATAACACCTCCTATTTTCATAGTACTACCAGTCTGCATTAATAAATTTGCGGCAGCATCAATAGTGACATTATAAAAACTAGTGGTTCCTGAAATATCTGCAGTTTCGCTCATAAAAGAAACAGTACTTGTACTCGGATTAAAAACACCGCCCTCATTTGCCCATACATTAGACCCCCCGAAAAGTGTCATTTGAGCATTTACAATAGAATTCAAAATACTTCCATTTTTCAAATTCAAAGATTTTATTGCGGTTACAGGAGGTACTATTGGAGCCTTTGGAGTGGACGAAGCATCTGGAATAATAATGTTCACAAAATCGGATGGTGCTCCATTTGGCGTCCAGTTTTTGACTGTATTCCATGATGTACTTACTGTACCATTCCAAGTTAGCGTATCAATTTCATTGTTATTAAACCCAACTTCTAAACTTCCAAAAGCAGAAGGAAATAAAGTCATATCAACACCGGAAAGGCTAATCCAGTTATCCGTAGTATTTGCACTACTACGACCTTGCTCGGATAATGTACTTGAACTATTTTTATACGTAAAGAGCACTAATTTACTCTCGTCATTTCCATTAATTTCAGAATCCAAATAAGCGAATTTTACCGCTGCTGAAGTCGGACTTGTTGTGTTGGCTCCACTTTGAATGATTTCATAAATTCGTTTAACACCACTTGCTTTCCAATTAGGTGAAGTTCCAATCGACAATTTGACACTAATTGAGGAAGGTAAAGTTCCTGTGTTTTCAAAGATAATTGTTGAATTACTATTATTAAAAGTATACGTTTTATTTGCTACTATGCTTGAGCGACTAACGATTCCAGTGACATCACCTTGACCACTTACTGTAGCATCTGAACCTAATGTAATAATTTTTACACCGGTATCCATCCCTCCAGTGCTATCAGAAGGGTTGGGGCTTGCCACGTTTAAGGAACTGCTAATATTTAAATCACTTTGTGTAATTACACCAAATAAATTATTAACAATTATACTAGGAATACTATTGCTTACAAAAGCATTCTCTGGAATCGTTTGAGAGTCATCACCCTCAAATACAACAGTTGATCCAGCAGTTGTTGCATCTATTTGACCTCCATTTGATAGATAAAGACCTCCCTGTAAGTTTAATTGTTTTCCGTTAATTATAAATTTATAGGAGGACTGTGTATTTACAATATTGCCAACAACTCTATTTTGGTCAAGCACACAATCTCGCACCGGTACTGCGGCAAAAACGATTGAAGCTTCATCTAGAGGCACTGAACCAGCAGACCAGTTTCCTGAAGTAGCAAAGTCAGTACTAATTGTACCAAACCAACGATTAGAATTAAACTCCCAAGCTCCAATATTTGGAGGTACTGCACGAGCAGTTTGGGCGTAATCTAGTATTATTCCAGTCCCAGTAGCGCCTTCAGTTGATTCTCGTACTTTGTAGTCGGTTGCTAGCGTACCTCCTGCATTGGAAAAATTTGGATTTACTTTTGTTCCATTTGCTCCTAGTCCAGAAACAATGGGTGTTGCATTAGAATTTGTACCATTATAAGAACCCAACATTCCTCCAGCACCTGACGCCCAATAAATATTATAATCAAGTGCCAGTCCCGTCGAAACACCGTAATTCAAGAACATTGCATAATGTAAATTTACACCGCTGCTAGTGGATCTGAAATTCGAAAAAATATTATTTTTCAAATCACGAGTACCTGCTCCAGCTGCTTCATAAAAAGCATATGATTTGTTCGTAATTCCACTACTTAATGTGCCACTAAGATAAATGGAATTAAAATAGATTTTAGTATTATTTCCACTGCCACCATTGCTGTAAAACCCATACAAAGTAGTAGCCGTATTTCCGCCTAAACTAATAATATTATTAGCGTAAGTGGTTACACCGTTTATAATTTGAATACCATAAATAGTAGCATTTACAGAGCTACCATGCACCGATAAACTACGGATGAAATTTCTGTTTACCAAATTATCAACAGTACTACCTGAAAATCTAATTCCTGATATGAATCCCGTGAAACTGCTATTTGTATTGGACAGATTGTATATCACTGTTTCAGTAACCGTATTTGTCGCAGCAGTTCCGCTCATTTCAACTCCACTTACAGAAGCTACTGAAGTACCTAAGGAAGCGCTAGATAAATTATAAATATTGTTTTTCACAAGTGTAGAGGAACCTGCCGCTGCATAAATTCCTGATGTTCTTGAATCCTGACTCCCTGTATACCCATTTTGGAGATTGGCTATTGTATTATATGTAGTAGCATTTGAACCTGAGGATTCATTAAATATCCCAATCAAATTTTGCCCTGCAGTAGAAGTCGAAGCAGCAGAAGTCGCAGAAATACTATTAGTTGTTGTTGTACTTCCAATGACATTGTAACTTACTGTCATCGCACCTGCTATTCCCGATTTTTTATAAATCCCCGTGAAACTATGAGAGACATTAGTACTATTACCAATAACTAAAATTGATCCTATCGTGTTTTTAGACACAGCTATATCTCCTTCACTACCTATATAAATCCCATAGGATTGAGCGTTAGCAGCGCTCGTTACAGAAATAGAACCAACCCCTGTTGTTGCCCCTATACCATTTGCCGTTGTGGTCCCTATATTTACAGCCCCAGAATTAACCTCAATGGCTCTCCAAGGGGCACTGCTTGTAGTATTATAACTAAAATTTCGAATGGTATTATTTTGAATACTACTAACTGTTGTAGTGCCTACATTTAAATAAATCCCTTTAAAACTATGATTAGTACTCGCATTAACTGTCCAGGCATCCCCCGCACTTAAAGCTGCTTTACCACCAATATAATTATTTGAAACAGTGAAATTATTTCCAGCTGCATTGTTTATCGAGATGGCCGTATAAACTAAAGGCCCAGCTAAAGGCACAAAACTGGTTGTCTCGTAAAGACTATTGGTTGAGATTGTCCAAACAGTTGAATTAGCCCCTAAATAAATACCGTTTGAAGATGTACTACTATTGATAAAATCATAAATAGCATTGTTACTTATTGTATTCGAACTATTATCACTTGCTGCCGACCCAAGGGAGTAAACAGCATTTACCGGTCGATTTCCATTCACACTGCTAACTGCGCAATTATCAATCAAGTTATTGTCGTTACCATTACCTGCAGTAGATGTAGAAAATTTAATTACTCCATCGGTTGCACTGCCAGATGACCCATTAACATTTATATATTTCAGCGTGTTAAATTCTGCTGAGTTCCTAAAATTTATGGTCGATGTTCCGGCATTGGTTGATGGACTATTATTTATGATACTCATGCTTCGGGTGGAGCCAGTTTGATTTACCCTTCCATCTATTGTAACGTTGTCTGCACCATTCAAATCGATAAGGGGAGATCCCTCAATACTTCCCGAAACAGATAATCCGGTTTTTGTCGGATACATTTTCAAACTAGTCCATGCTCCCTGATTTAATGTTGCGGTTGAACTTTCATTGGTATTACCAATCAAGGTTACTACAATGTTTTTTCCTATTTGGTCGTTCGCATTAATAGCCGCAAATGCTAGTGATAGCTTTGCATAGCTACCATCACTTAGAGCATTAGAATTTGAAACAATTACATAGGGTAATTTTCCATCAAACTCATCAGATCCTATATCGGGTGCATTTCCTGCACCATTGGTTTGAACGGCAAAACCTGTGTTCCCTGCTCTTACATCATTATCAAAATCGGTTGTTATTCCTGCAATAGCAACTGCACCACTTTCGATAAAAGTAATATTTGTATTGTCAATTTTAAGAAAATCAGCAGTAGAGCCAACTGTGCTTATAAAATTTGGAACTTCATAAATTGTAGCCGCATCACGTGGAGTACTAATAGTTTTATAGGCCGATAGTGAAGTATAGGAATTCGTCCCATCAAACATTAAGTTGGCGCCATACAATAAATTATTATTGGATGTAGACGCATAATTCTGAAGTGTATTTGCCGCTGAACGTCGATAAGCCGCGGTTTTACCAGTCCCGTTTGAAGTCGAAACGTTGACAATAATATTGTTTCGCAAGTTTATAGAACCAGTACTAGAAGTAGCACTTGCTGCATGATAAACTCCCGAGGAACCGAAAAGTGCACCACTAGAAGTTGCATTTAAATAAATAGTATTGAAATACACATTAGAAACAGAACGAAGTCCTGCATTTACAATACTAATACCGTTTACTGGATTGGCTACATTAGCAGCTGTCGCTTTAACATCTCCAATTCTATTATTATAAATAACATTGGTTAAATCGTTAATACTACCCGAAACTAAAATCCCATTAACTGACCCAGTAGTAATTCCAGAACTTGAAGATGAAATAGCATAAATTTTATTCCTATATATGTTGTTTATAGCCCCACCAGTCACTGCTATACCACTAACACTTCCTGTAGCGATATTATTTGCTTGTAAATTGTAAATGGTGTTTCCATACACATTTTTAGTCGTACTCGAAGTAATTGCAATTCCGTTGACAATAGTGGCACCAGTCCCGGATGAAATCAATCCGTTAATTGTATTCGAATAAATATTGTCATTCCCGGCAGCAGTAGTAATTCCATAAATAATCCCTGCGCTAGAAATTGTATTAATAGCATTATTTGCAATAGTATTATTGGTTCCTACTGTATTAATATTCATTGCGGTTATTATTCCAGTTTCTGCATTCCAATTGCTAAATGTATTTCCCTGAATTGTTTTAGAACCATTACCAGCATCAGTATTTACCCAACCCGCTATGGTAGCAGTCCCACTTACCGTAATATTCGAAAAGTTATTGTTATTGTTGTTGATTACACTTCCTATTGCCGAAGTTGCAGTTGAACTGCTAAACAAAGTCAATGCACCACTCGCCGAAGCACTGTTACGTACAAAAGTTCCAACGATCCTATTACTGTTAACATCCTGAGTTCCTGTAGCGGGAACTGTCACGTTATTACTAATAAAAATAATAGTACCAGTAGTATTCACATTCAAATTGGTGAACGTATTACTACTAATATTCTGTGATAGGGTAACCGCTGCGTTACTGATATAGGTCTGAGCCTGAGCACTTGTTAATGCTGATGTTATACCTCTAAAATCATTGGTTTGAATACTCAATGCACAACTGGCAGCAGCATTGGCAACATTTATCCCTACCAAGGTACTTGTATTTGCAACAGTATAAGTTATTAATCCACCACTAGCATTTCCTAATTGATTACTATTAATGTTTAATGCAGTAGTAACTGCTCCTGTACTTGAAATTCCTATAAAAGTTCCTGTAGTAGTTGTTCGGCTATGACTTCTAATAACATTACTGTTAATGTTTGCCGTACCAACAGCTGCAGAATTGACGATTCCTGTAAATGCACCCGTACTGTTATTAGCGCCACTTAGTATAGTATTACCCGTAATATTTATTGTTCCACTAAGTCCAACATTCGAAATCCCTGCATAACCTGAAGCTCCAGTACCAAATAAGGCTGCGTTTTGCACCGTATTATTGGTTATTGATATGCTTCCCGTAGCCGCATTGTAAATTCCATTAAAGGAACATACAACCGTTGTAACACCATCTACACCTATTAGTATAGAATTGACATAACTACTACCTATTGTATTATCTGCAATAGTAAAATTCCCTACCCCAGAAGTATTAATACCATTAAAATTATGTTTTGCAGTTGCAATTCCAGAAGTGCTTACTCCATAAACAGTATTTCCCTGTATGTTTATTGTTCCTGTAGATGCACTTGAAATACCATTAAAAGTAACACCTCCAGTACCTGTTGTACCACCTGAAACTGAAAGTGAATACACATTATTTGCCGTAATATTTGCCGCAGTTGCTGCTGTAACATTTATCCCGACTAATGGTGTAATAGTTGTAGTAGCAGCATTCGACAAACTTGTAGAAAGTGAGAATACAGTATTTCCATTGATGTTGATTACTGGTGAAATATTAGCACTTGCTATCCCCAAAACAGTTCCTCCTGTCCCATTAGAGACCAATGTATTGATAGCATTCCCTCCTATAGTAAGTGTACTAGCAGTTCCAGCTACTGCTATGTTTAGACCTGTAATGGCTGCTTGTCCCGAAATGTTAGAAATGGTATTATTGGACACAGAGGAGGCACCTCCAAATCCATTGATCGTCATTCCAATTATTGCAGATGTTCCACCCGTCCAATTGGCAAAAGTATTCCCTGTAATTGTTTGAGTAGCGTTACCGGCACCAGTAATACTCCAACCTGTTAAAACCGTAGCTCCAGTAATTGTAATGTTTGAAAAGTTATTGCCCGTATGATTTATAACAGCACCTGCGATAGAAACTGCAGCGCTAGTAAAAAGAGTAACAGTTCCTCCAGCTCCAGATTTAGTAAAGGCAGTTACAATGCTGTTGTTGTTTACATTTTGAGTACCACTTGAAAGAACAACCACACTGTTACCGATAAATATAACACTCCCTTTTGTACCAGCATTAACGTTAGTAAAAGTATTTCCACTAATGTTTTGTGACAAGGTGGCTGCCGAATTAATTATATAAGTATGTGCATTTGTTCCGACTACAGATTGATTAATACCTCTAATGTCATTATTTTGAATAGAGACTTCACAACTAGCGGTTCCAGCTGAATTACTTATTCCTAAAAAAGCACCTGAATTTGCGGCTGAATAGGTAATTAAGTCTCCTGATGCATTTCCTAACTGGTTTCCGTTAATAGAAATAGACGTAAAAACTGCCCCGGTATTCGAAATACCCGTAAATGTACCAGACACGGCAGTTTTACTAAGGTTTCGGATTATATTGTTATTTAAATTAATTGCCGAAACTACTGCAGAATTGGTAATTCCCACAAAAACACCAGTCCCTGTATTTGAACATGAAATTATTTTATTGGTATTAATCTCAACTGTTCCTGAACCTTTTGTATTAACAATACCATACAGAACAGAGGCTCCTGTTCCATAAACGCTACAATTTTGAATTGTATTTGCTGTTAATGACATGGCACCGGTCGCTGTATTGTATATTCCGCGCATTGTACAAATTGCGGTAGTCGAACCACTACCAACACTAATCGAGTTAGTTGAACTTGTACTTCCTATCGTATTATTTGAAACTGTAAAATTCCCTCCAGCACCAGCAGTATATATTCCATTTAAGACATACCCAATAGTAGCTGTTGCAGCATTTATACTGATGGCTCCAATGCTATTATTACTAATGACCACTGTACCAGTAGACGTCGCATATATACCGTTAATTAATCCCAAACTTGCCGTTGATGAAACTTGCACAGCATCATTCCCTGTGCTCGAACCAATAATGTTCCCAGCTGTTGTTCCTACATTGACACTTCCAGCTAGGACCGAAATACCAGTAAAAATTCCCGTCGTTGTTCCCAAATTATTTGAGGTCGAAAGAGATAATGCGGTAATAGTATTACCTTGTATAGAAGAAACTGGACTTAAAGCTGATGATAATTCAATTCCAATAAATCTGTTGGTAAAATTCCCGTCATAAGTAGTAATTCCGGTAGCATTAGCAGCTGCATAACCAATTGTATTTGTGCTAATAGTATACCCACCACCACTTGCTGTTAAAATATTTATAGCACGATGAATGTTAAATGGAGTAGCAGCAACACTTGCTGTAGCAGTCCTTGTTCCTGTTTGGAAAAATTTATTTCCTGAAATAGTCCAAGCCGAACTGTTCGAAGCCACATTAATCCCATTCGAAGCTCCGATAGGGTTGTAGTAATCTTGTATACTGTTATTGGTAATCGAAACTCCACTATTATCAATAAACAAGGAACTACCTGCAGAGCAAATTACATTAAAAGGCAAGTTCGCACCTGAGGATTTAATGGTACACCCTGTAATTATATTGTCATCGTTTCCTGTAGTTGTTCCCGTTGAAAAGAAAATAGTCGCTGTCGAAATCAAGGTAGAGGAACCTTCAATAGTACAGTTACGAATGATATTATTGGTCGCATCGTTTATAAAACGAATGGTACTGGTACCTGCTGCAGTAGAGGTACTAGTATTTGAAATCGTTAAGGAATTACCGCCAGTATTCAGACCATCTATAATAACATTATCGGCGCCGTTGAAGTTGAGTAAAGGAGCGGCAACACTACCCGATATAGTTCTAGTTGCCCCACCACTTGGCGAAATGGTTAAGGTGTAATTCTCGCTACAACCATAAGTCAATTCATTTAAGCTATTTGTTCCTGGCTCTGTAAGGTCACTGATAATATTGGCTGTAATATTTGTGGATAGTCCTTTTGTATTCAGATCTGCAAATAATCCTAATGGACCTGTCAAGCTCGTATAAGTTCCACCAGTTCCAACTGTAACAGTCGTACTTAATCCTGATTGTATAGCATAGCTATTAATAGTTCCGCCAATAGGGAAAGCAGTTGTTGTTAAAGCAACACTGGCAGGAGTTGCAGCAAAAGTACCCGAGTTAATTCCAACAAGAGGAGTAGCAAGTACATCTTGGGCAACTATAAAATATTGAATCGTAGTTCCGGTACTAGCTCCACCTATCAATGAATAATCCATCGTAAAACTAAATGGGCTAGTTGTATTACTAGCTTCTACAAACTTCCAGCCAGTAAGCGAGGGGGCATCGGTCGATTTCTTATAATAAATACGTGGTTTTGCTGTAGTAGTATTAACTCCAGTTCCATCAATAATAGTTGCGGTAATAGTACGCCCCGTGGTACAACTATTGTTGCTAAGAATAGTATACGAAATAGCAGGTGCGCTTTGATCATCTGACAATCCGCTAAACTCATCGGCTCCCATATCAGGAGCTGTTCCCACGCCGCTATAGCCTGTATTCCCTTGTCGAATATCACCATCAAAGTCATTGGTATAACCAGAAATATTCGTTCCTCCACTTTCTATTTGAGATTTAGTAGCTCCATTAACATGAAGGTAAGTAGCATTTGCTCCTACAGTGCTAAAAAACACAGGGACTTCAGAAATCGAAGCGGCATCACGTGGAGAAACTATTGTTTTAAAAGCCGCTAATGTGGTATAAGCGGTACCATTATTCATGAGATTCGCACCTAGGAATAAATTGTTATTCGAAGTAGAAGCATAATTTTGCAAATTTGCTGACCTACGAAATGCAACTGCCAATCCAGATCCAGTCGAGTTATTATAAATAATGTTATTTCGCAAATCTAGTTTTGCTGTTGTTGATACCGTACTACCTGTATGGTAAACCCCCGATGTACCTGATGTAGTGGATCCATCCAAATATACGGTATTATAATACACATTAATATTAGAAAATGTACCTGTAGAAATCACACCAATTCCCCTCACAATATCAGTTCCAGTAGCTGTAATTGTAAAATTACCTATTAAGTTATTATAAATATTAACGGTTAATGCGGATGTTGCACCTGACACCAAGATACCGTTTACAGTTCCTGTATTAAGCGAGCTGCTTGTTTGTAAATTGTATATTTTATTTCGATAAATATTTTTTGTAGTACCTGCTGTAACAGCAATACCGGTTACTACTGTTGCCGTTGTTCCGGTTGAAATAAGGATATGAATACTATTTGAATATATGTTATCATTACCAGCTCCCGTAGTGATTCCTGTTACCGCCCCCCCAGCACTTAATGTGTTAATTTTATTATCGGAAACAGCATTAGTCGTTCCTGTAATATTCACGTTAAGTGCCGTAAATGCCCCTGTTGGAGAATTTAAGCCTGTCCATTTACTAAAGGTGTTATTTTGAATATTCTTAGTCCCACTTCCAGCATCTGTATTCACCCAACCCAAAATAGAAGCAGAACCGCTTACCGTTATATTCGAAAAATTATTATTGTTATTATTGGTCACACTTCCCGAAACAGAACTAGCTGCACTGGTAAACAAAGTAAGCGTTCCATTGGCAGAATTGCTATTACGGACAAAAGTCCCAACTATTGCATTATTATTAACATCTTGAGTACCTGCACTTGACAACACAACGTTGTTACTGATAAAGATGATGGCACCCGTGGTATTTACATTAAGATTAGTGAAGGTATTGTTACTAATGTTTTGAGACAGGGTTGCTGCTGCGTTAATAATATAAGTTTGGACTTGTACACTAGTGGTGGTTGAACTTATACCTCTAATATCATTGGAAAGAATGCTAAGTACACAATTAGGACCGGCAGAAGCAACATTAATTCCAACCAAGGCACCTGTATTCTCCCCAGTGTAATTAATTAATCCTTCAACAGCGTTTCCTAATTGATTTTCATTAATATTTAATTCCGTAATAACTGCACCTGAACTTGAAATAGCGGTAAAAGTTCCTGCACCTGTAGTTCGAGAATGGTTTCTTATAATATTATTATTGATATTGGCCGTTGCAACAGCTGCAGTATTGGATATTGCCACATACAAACCTGATGTAGTGGTTCCTGTTCCTGCATTAGTACCAGAAAGGATACTGTTACCCGTAATAGTAAGTATTCCCGTACCAGCTGAGTTTAAAATTCCGTAATAAGTTGATAGTCCAATACCATAAACCGTGGCGTTTTGAATGATATTATCAGTGATAGAAATAGATCCTGAACCTGAGTTGCTTACACCTCTAAAATTACAAACACCAGTAGTAGTATCAGCTGAACCTACTGAAATTGGATTATCAATAGAACCAATAGTATTGCTATCAACAGTGATACTACCTCCTGTTCCAGATGTTAAAATACCATTAAAAGTATAACCCGAATTGGTCAAGCCTGCCGTTGAAACGCCATAAATAGTATTACTTTCTATAGTAATCGAATTTACAGTAGCAGCCGAAATACCATTGATAATAGGAATTGTTGTTCCCGAAGCCGACAATGAATAAATAGTATTGTTTGTAATATTTGTAGACGTAGCAGCGGTGACTAAAACCCCATGAACTGAAGCGGTGGCAATACTTAATGACGAGGCAAGTCCATTAATAGTATTAAGGTCAATATTGACAACTGGTGAAATATTAGCACTAGACAATCCTGTAACCAATCCTCCTGTTCCAGAAGAAGTTAATGTATTAATTGTATTTGTAGCAACCGTAAGCTGCGTAGCTGTTCCTGCTACTCCAATAACCAAACCTGTAATTGCCGCTTGTCCAGATATAGTTGAAATAGTATTATTTGAAACGGAAGAGGTTCCTCCAAATCCATTGATACTCATTCCCGTAACGACAGCCGTACCACCAGACCAATTGCTAAAAGTATTTCCGGTGATAGTTTGGGTAGCGTTTCCGGCACCGGTAATACTCCAACCTGAAATTGTTGTATTTAGCGTCACTGTGATGTTAGAGAAATCATTGTTCAGATGATTAACAATTGAACCCGCAGAATGTATTCCTGCGCTGGTAAACAAAGTAACTGTACTTGCAGTTGCTGATCCACCTTTTGCAAAGGTTCCAACTATTTTATTATCACTAACATTTTGTGTACCCGTCGAAGATAGCGCCACACTGTTACTAATAAAGATTACACTCCCCGTAGTATTCACATTCAGGTTAGTAAAAGTATTACCACTGATGTTTTGTGATAAGGTAGCAAATGAGTTAATAATATAGGTCTGCGCATTGGTCCCTCCAACAGTATGTGTTATTCCTCTTATGTCATTATTTTGAATCGAAAGATCACAATTGGTAGTTCCGCTCGTATTGCTTATCCCCAACAAAGCACCGGAATTGGCTGCTGAATAGGTAATTAATCCACCTGAATCATTACCCAACTGGTTTCCATTAATAGAAATAGAAGAAAGTACAGCTCCCGTATTCGACAAGGCTGTAAAAGTACCTGATGCAGCCGATTTAGATAAATTTCGAACTATATTATTATTTAAATTCAATACCGAAACAGCTGCAGAATTTGTCATCCCTACAAAAATACCAGTTCCACTATTAGAACATGAAATCACACTATTGTTTGTGAAATCCAGTGTTCCAGAACCCGCACTATTAAGAATACCATTTAATACTGATGCAGCTGTTCCATACACAGTACAATTTTGAACGGTATTACCAGTTAGCGATATGACTCCCGTTGCCTCATTATATATTCCACGTAATGTACAAACAGCTGTAGTAGGCGAACTGTCACCAATACTGATGGAATTGGTTGTGCTATTGCTACCTACATTATTATTCGAAATGGCAAAATTCCCAAGAGCACCCACTGTATAAATTCCATTAAATGTGTAGCCAATGGTAGCTGCCCCACTTGTACTGAACCCCCCAATGTTATTATTTCTAATAGCCATCGCACCTATTGAAGCAGCATAAATTCCGTTTATTAATCCTAAAGAAGTAGTGCTAGAAACCTGAATAGCATCATTTCCGGTTGTGGAACCAATGGTGTTTCCGGTTGTGGAACCAATGTTTACATTTCCTGCCAGTACTGAGATACCCGAAAAAATACCTGCTGCTGTAGCAGTTCCTACTGTTGTAGAAAAATTGATGTTACTAATTGTATTTCCTTGTACATCAGAAATCCCCGTTGTTCCAACAGTCATTTCAATTCCTCTATACGAAGTAGTCGGACCTGAATATGTTGTTGTTCCTGAACTAGACGAATTAGCATATCCTATCACATTATTATTAATGGCATAATTTATTCCCGAAGCCGTAACAATATTTACAGCTCGATGTATTAATGTTCCAGAAGTTGAAGTTCGTGTTGCAGTCTGATAAAATTTATTATTTGTTATTGCCCAAGCCGATGAGTTGGACCCTAAAAAAATACCGTTTGATGAAGCAGCAGCACTAAAAAAATTGTAAATATTATTATTTGAAATCGTAATATTACTATTATCTGTCCCCACAGAAGTTCCAGCTGAATAGATGGCATTGGTAGGTGTTGTTATTCCATCTCCAATAGAACAATATTCGATGGTATTACTATCATTACCTACCGTATCTCCAGTACTGAAAAGTACTACTCCACTAGTAGCAGAAGTAGCAACTCCCTGAATAGTACAATATCTAACTGTATTTGAAGTTGCGTCATTGATATACTGAATAACTGTACCTCCAGTATTCGTATTAGACAATGCTAAACTCGCAGCCCCAGCTGTTCTATTTACACTACCATCAATAATTACATTGTCTGCCCCATTCAAATTAATAAGTGGACCTGCAATATTTCCTGTTATCGTAATACTTGGTGCTGTCGGATATAACGCTATCGAAGTATAAACGGCTCCACTAGCATTACCTGAATTGTTGAGGGCTGCTGTAACCGTTTCAGTTGTATTTCCTCTTAATTTAATCGTAATGTCTCCTTGATGGGTTCCGTCATTAATTTTATCAAAAGCTTCTTTTACTGTCGAATAACAGCCAAAAACAGTTCCTGAGTTTGCATTCACCTCTACAACACCAGTACTAATTGTTGCAGTAACTTGAGATCTTGCACTTGTAGTACAACCATTACTAGTTCCATCTACCCAATACGAAGTTGTTGTAGATGAAACACGGGTTGTAAAACTTGTTCCAGTTCCTAAAGATACCCCTCCAATTGCAGCAGCATACCAATTGATTGTGCCGACTGAAGCTGTTGCTTTTAAAACCACACTACCTACTCCGCAACTACCAGCATCGAATACTTGCGTTATTGTTGGTATTGCATTAACGGTCAAAGTAACTGTTGAAGTTATCCCGCAAATATTTGCTTCATTACTGAATTTAATGCGGTATCGATATCCTGACATATCAACGGTTACACTGGAAAGCGCAAGAGGCACTGCTGTACCACTAGTTACCGAACCTGATTGTCCTGAAATATCAGAATACGTAAATCCATTATTAGTACTTAATTGCCATTGATAGCTCAGATTAGTAATCGCAGTTGTTACTGGCGTAGTAGCTACAATTGCAGCTGTCGCTGTAGCAAAAAAGGTTACATTTTGACCTTCACAAACAGTTTTACTTACTGGAGCCGTTGTCATCGTTACAGTCACCCCTTGTGTATACGTACTTCTGCCTCCAGAAAGAGCACTAGGTAGTCCGTATCCTGCAGCTAGCACTTTCCCCGAGGTATCTACTTGTGCTGTTCCAGTTATTCCACCGTAAGTTCCGTCTCCATTGGTATCAACCACTGAGCCATACGCTTCATTAGCATCAAAACACCCATCATTATCGCTGTCTAAATCTAAATAATTAGGTATTCCGTCGTTGTCATTATCACAACCTAAAACAATTTTATTAATATCAGAAAGAGATAATACCGATGGATAATGAACAAGATCATCCATCAATCCACCATAATAATTGGTAGAAGAAGAGCCAAAAGCACCTCCATTTGAATATCCAAAATGTTGAACATCAGAATGTGTTGCCAAATCTCCAAATCCAGTAGATAAGGTTGAAGAGGCTACTCCATCCAGATACAAAATGACATTACCGTTATTATAAGTCAATGCTACATGATGCCATAGACCATCACTTGGAAAGGTAAAAGTACCCGTATTTTGCTGGGAACTACCTTCGCGGACTGCCGCTTCTAAAGTATTCCCATTCAACCGAACAGCAACACCATTGACAGTACCTCCCTCCTCAAAAATAGTTTGAATACCTGAAAGCGAGCTAGGTTTTACCCACATTGAGTAGGAAAAAAAACTAATGGCTTGGTTTAAAAAAGAACCATTACTATATTGAAGATAATTTGAAGTTCCATTGAAAGAAGCAGCATGCGTTCCTTTTTTACCATCCGTTGAAAAAGATACCGTTCCAGCTTGTACATTATAACTATTACCAGACAAATCATTTGTCGCATTATCTAGAGACCAGTACCCATCATAACCAGCAATGGGAGTACAACTATTTTCAACCGAATTTAATATTCCGTCATTATCGGCGTCCAAATCAAATATATCGCCAACACCATCACCATCTTTGTCGTTGGGAATCGTTACATAAACGTCAATACTACCCGTTTGGGAACAACTATTTGATAGTTTTTCGGTTAAAGTATAGGTATAACTAGTATTTGTTGTAGGACTTACATCGATGGTAGAACTACTAGCTCCTCCTGGATTCCATATAATCGTAGGGTTCAAAGGAACGTCATCATCATAAGTCGGGCTTCCACTTAATGAACCATCTTCGGCACTTGCTGTATTTGCTATATCGAGAACCGAATTATCAAAATTGATATATACATCTAAATCAGAATCTACAACGGGTGCATTTAGGACGTGATCTTTTTCTAAAGGAATTTCAGCAGCTGTCAATGCGCGATTCCAAAGTTTAAAGCCATCTATTTTACCGCTGAAATAATTATTTGAACTAGTCGAATTGTTTAAAAATCGAATACTTGAATTTGAACCTATCGCCACTGGGCCTGAGTGTGCACTCATTCCGTCACTAGCTTTGCTACCCTCATTAAATTGGCCAATATTCACACCATTTAAATATCCTTTGAAATGATATCCATCGGATGCACTCTGGTCAAAAACAAAAGCTATATGATACCACTGACCTGCAACAATTGACGCATTTGGAGCATTCCAAACTCCTCCACTTCCACCTTCCCATGCCAAACAATAGACTTTTCCACCTTCAACATACATTGAAAATCCATTCGTAGCACCTCCTTCATTGTACAAAACTTGCCGACTAGTAACATCATTGGCTTTGAACCACAACATCACGGTACGATAATCTGATGTACCTAGATTAATTAAATTGGAATTGGATATTCCAACATAATCAGTGGTCCCATTAAATTTAAGAGATTTATTAGCAAAAGTAAACCCTATATTAGTGCTTTGCCCTGCAATAATTGTTGGATTCGGCGAAGGACTAAAAATCGCTTTTTGGTCTATATATATTTTTTTTGTTACAACTCCCTGAGAAACGCCACTATTAAATCCTTCAACGGAAATCGACCCTCTATTACCGTATCCCCAAGTGACATTTATTGTAGATGAAGTACTGGTTGTAGGAGTTCCTCCTACTACCCTCCATTTATAGGTATCGTAGTTTGTAGTAGAACTATAGCTTGTAGTTTCATTTTGACAAACTATGTTTTGTATTGGCGCAATTTGAGCCAAAAAAACATAATGAGTAAAAAACAGTATAAAAAAGTAGTATAATTTTGTTTTCAAAATATCTTAAGATTTGGGCATTAAAAAATAGTCGGATGCAGCTTTATCGATCAATTAAAATTAGCTCTTAATCTTTCTTTGAATCAGATCTAAGTCCATTTTTGTATTTAACGATAAAAGCATCTTTTATTCCTTTTTCATTTATTTTATATTTCATATTTTTAGCCTCGCCAAACGTTTTAAATTGGCCTGAAATATACCGTATTAGACCACCCTCCTTAAATTCGTAATACACTGGATTGAAGTATCGTAGACGCTCCGAAGGTACATAATTTCTAAACACACCAATTTGTACACTAAAAAAATCTTCTTTAATATCTGAAATTTTACCGAATGAAATATTCTTCCTTGTATTGCCTTGATTGACTGCTATAATTGGAATATCATTTTCTTTTAACACTTCTTCTTTCTTTATCACTACGGATGGTGTCGTGATTTTTTTTCCAAATTGATACGTAACTACTGAAGTACCATTAATTCCTCTTAATTCAAGTGCATTCTTAGCAATGATCGCTCTATCAAGACTTCTGAAAAAACCATAATAATACTGGACGTTGCCGTTAGCTAAATCTTCATAAAACAGTGTGTCAAGATTTTCCAGTTCTTTCGGCATGGAATGATTTTCATAAACACCTACTTTAATACTATAAAACAGCTCCTCAGAATCTAATATGTTTTTAATTAATTTTGGAGTTATTGTACCTAAAAGCTTTTTCTCTTCAAACTTTACTTTAGTTTCAGGACTTATTACGTTCGGCACTTTTGCATCTACTTTTGCATCTTTCGATGTAATTTGAAAATCCAATCCTTCTACAACCGTCCCATATTCCGAAACTTCAATCTCTACCTGATGCAATTGTGGACTAGACTTATAATCTAATTTTTCTAACTGTTTATCATCAACTTTAACTATAAACTTCCCTGGTTTCAATCCTAAATAACTGAAATACCCATCTGATTCACTTAAAGTTTCGACTACTTTTTTACCTTGATCATTAAATATTTGAATGGTAATTCGTCCTAATCCTTTTAATTTTTCTTCGGCATTTAGATATACCATCCCACTTACCTCTCCCACCACAACAATAGGAACTTCTACTTTTTTATATTGATTAGGATCTACTAAAATTTCGTACGAATGATTTTTAAATCTCCACGAAATATTCTCAAGATCGGCATCTGAAAACTGAACATTATAGTTTACAAATGAATTTAAATCGGAAATTCTTATAATGGAGTCTCTTTTACTAATCATTGCTTTACCATTACTGACTTTCACATCCTTCACGAATACTGTTGATTCTCCTACATCCTTTTTACCATTGTTATTCAAATCAAGAAAGGGGTACAATAAAATACCACCTTTTCCCAATGCTGAATTATTACTAGCATTCAAATAACCATTATCTCCACCAAAAGCCAATCCACCCTGAGCACTTTGAGAAAAATTAAAACTGTTATTGTTATAGGCAGCTGAAAAATTCATTCGTGCAAAATTCAAATCATATTTAAAATTTAGTAAAAAGTTATTTGCATTGATTTGCACATTTCTCTCGATCGTCGCAGAAAACGACACTTTAGCCACCCTTTTTTCTAATATAGTACCATACCGCAACAGTTTGTTAGAAGAAAAGTCGTAATCTACTGATGGACGAAGTACAAACCCACTTATCATTTTATAAGATAGTGCTAAATTAGATGTTAAAAACAAATCACTATTATTAATCCAGTTAGAAGCTAAAGAAAAATTAGCTGAATAGTTTTTATAATTTCCAGAGAAGACGCTGTTAAACTGATTGTAGTTGAACGTATTATAAACAATTGATTAAAACTCAATTTTGTATTAGTCATAATACTATTCAGCTTATAGGGAAATGAAAATTTAATTCTTCGCTCCTCATTTGCTGTATTAAATGTAGCTAATTGCCCCTCGGTATATTTACGATAATCTAATTCCAAAAAAGAGCTTTTACCTACATAATAGTTTACTAATCCTTTAAAAACCACATTTTGTGCATATTCCATATTTATCACCATTTTTGAAAACGGTTGAAAAGAAACATTTGCGAATGGGATGGTTGGATGCTCAGGAACACTTGACAAATATTCTACTCCTCCACCGATAGTCATAAATCGAGTTAGTCCGTGATTAGTTTCAGCACGACCATATTGACTCGAATGTTCATCTTCCAAAATTCCTGTTGTGATATTATATTCTAATACGTTCACAGGCATAAAAGCATAAGGAGTATTCATAATACGCTCATCTGTGCGCTCTTCTCCCAACGGACCATAAAACTTAAGCCTCAAAGTTGTATAACCGTAAACAATAGGTACTTTAAATAAGTACAGTCCTGAGGCATCTGCAATAGTATAATCAACTAATGCATCGTTTATATATAATTCGACCGTCCAGTTTGGCTCCGTATATTCGCTTATTGTATAAGACCCTCTAGCTTTTCTTACTGTATTAGATGAATTATTTATACTTGCCCCTACAAGCGGCGCTTTTAAAAAAGATATACTTTGACTGCTTATTTTACCAACTTGTGCTTGTTTGATATATTTTTTTTGGTTGTCGATCCATCGCCAATTATATAATAATTGCCTACTATCAAATGCACTTTGCGAGTTCAGAAATAATGAAATATTTGCTTCACCGAATAACAACTCGCTTCCTATTCCTAATCCAAAATTATTAGAACTTGTTCCTTGAGATGTTTGAAAAGAATTAGCTGACCAATTTAACGTTCCCGCCTTAAACGAATGATATTCCCTACCGACAACTGTATCTTTAAAATTTCCAGTATTAGTTTGAAGTTTGATTATGTTGCTACGCATATTTTCTAATCTCGCCTGCTTAATTTTCGGAAGTTCAAATGTAGCATCCATTTTAACAGATAATGAGCGAAAGTTAAATAAGACATTTAAGCCAAAAGCTTCTGTTAAAAGGTTAGATTCGACATAAACTGAGTTCGATATCTGTACAACACCGTTTTCATATTTAATATCCTTAGTCCCTACGAGAATTTGACTATTTTCAACATCAATTTTATATGTATTAGCTTCATTTGCAATAAATCCAGTCAAGAACGCCTGATTCTTCTCACTCCTAATATTGATTCCTAATTGATTAAATAAATCTTCAATATTGAAGTACAAAACCTTAGAATCGGTTATAAGCACCTCTGTTTCAAATCGCAAAATCCCTTTAACATTTACTTGCACCGGAATAATATCGTAATTGATTACTGGATCTAATTTATTACCATCTATGGTACCATTACCTCCTAACATGGTAAAAGAACTAAAAATCGCAAGACACAATACATAATATTTCAAAGTTTGAAATTTACCAAGAATGACATATAACCTTATAAAAAAAAGTTTCATCTATTCTTGATTAAAAGTAATTTCAAAACTTCCTGTATATTGACCAGGAAGTGAATTTGAAGGAATATATAAAGTCCCTCCCACACGTAAAATAGTTATGAAATTGCAATTATTTTCAGTTGAAAAAGTATCACCATTTTGTAGATTCGTCGCTATTCCTTCTCTTTTTGCTGGCCCTATATTAAGGGTCATTACACCGCCTCCAATGCGCGTTAATGGAGTAGTAGTGTCAAAATTAATTGTAACATTTCGACCTTGACACAATCTAATTTCAAAAATAGCGGGTTGAGCGATAGGAGCTAATTCAGAGAGGAATACGTTTTGAACGGCATTTCTATATCCATCTGTGCCAATAGAAAGAATTCCATCTCCCCCTCCAGTTAAGGCAAATGTACCAAAATTCAGTGATTGAGTTGCTTGAACAGAAAATGCTCTAGAAGGTAACGATGGTTGAGCATAAACAGATACTATAAAAAAGTAAATTACCCAAAAAAAAGGTAGTTTTAGACTTGTATTAGATAAATGAGCTATTTGCATCTAATTGTAAAAATTTTGATGAAATTGAAATAATTAAAATTTGATTTCAGCCTCGGCTAGTACTGAAGCATCTTCTCGGCTGAGATATGAAACTTTTATTTTGCCCTTATTTAGACTGATATCTTCAATGTTAACTTTGATTGCAATTTTTCTCTTTTTAATATTGGTATAAACTGCGACACCATTCATTGCACCAATTTCAACAGGCTTTTTATTTTCCTGAATATATTCAACTTTAAGATCTCCAAATACAGAAGCATTTCCCTCTCGATTTAAATTAAAAGTTAATTCATTCTTCTGATTTTTCAAATCTAGAGACAAGTCATTTAGAGTGGCAGTTGCACTAACATTTCCTATACGAATGATAATAGGGATACTGATACCGAAAATAGGAATTAATTTTACACTGACAGTTTTTAGAGTATCATTTGTTTCTTTACTAAGTGGAGCGTAGTCATTCTCAGAACGAAAATAAATATGAGAACGGTATTCGCCATCAGGCATGTTTACTGTGCGTCTTACTTGAAGCACTATAGACTGTCCCTCTTTAGGTTCAAGAGTCACTTGACGAGGATAAATTCGTAAATAAGGATCTGCAAATGGTGCTCCTTCGTCTGGCGCATCAATGCTTGTAAAACTACCATCTTCATTCATGCGTCGCTGTACAAATGAAATAGAATAGGTCGCCGCTTTATCACCTGTATTAGCTAAACTCAAAACTTCATTCATTTTTCTACCTTCGAGAATAACCCTGTTAGGCGTAACATATAAATCACCTTGAGCAAATGTACTTACAGAAAAAAATAACAAATACAAATAGGCAAATACGATTATAGGTTTATACATTGGTGGGGGATATTTAAGATAAGCCGAAAAATACAAAAAAAAAGAGGAATGTACCTGCATAGCACATTCCTCTGATATATAGTGATTTATTCCTAGTTATAATCTACAGTAACATCAAAGGTACCAGTATACACTCCTGGAATTTGATCAGCTTTTATATTCAAGGTTCCTCCAACTGCAAATGAATCTGTACCACTACCAGTCAAAATACTTACAACCGCATCTGCATCCTTGCCATTAAAACGAGCTTTAAAATCTGTAATGGTCATATCGGACACAGTATTACCACCTGTAGCAGTTGTAGCAGTCGTTAAAACTACGGGATCAGTTGGAAAAGATAAAGCATAAGTCTCATTTGGCGTACCAGTTACATTGTATTTTGCAGTGTTTGGTGATTGATTTGCATTAACAGCTGCTGCGCTATTAGTTCCATAAGTTCTTGAAGCATCTGCTGCCTCCATTATAACAGTGCTTGAACCTACTCCCGTAAGAACAATAGTCCCAAAATCCAAGCCGTCTGTATCTGCATTAGCAACACTCATTACCTTAATAAGTTTAGCACTTGCGTTGGTCTTTACGGTCGATTGAGTGTTTGTTGTTTGAGCATTAGCATTGTTTGATAATGCAGCGATAGCGAAAAACGCTAATAAAATAATTTTTTTCATAGTAATTAAGTTAAATTGTTGTAGGTAGAATTTGGGAGTAATATCTTAATTCGAGCGAAAATTAACATCAAAAAAAAACATTCTACAAAATATTTCCGATTAAAAACAATTAAAACCGATTAAGCACGTAATTTCATGCTTTTAAGACAAAAAAAAACAATATCATCATGACTTAACAAGCTCACAACTAATTCCGGATCAGGCACAAAACCTGCGGAGAGTTTTTAGAAAAAATAATATTTTTGCATAATTAACTTTGAGATATGACTTCTATAGACCTCATAAAATTTATGCTTCCTGATTTTTTAATTGAGAACTTTGAAATAGTTTCTGCAGCTCTCTCTGAAGAAAACCTACACTTTTATTTTGAAGAAAAGTCAAAACCACCAAAAGAGTTTGACACTGTAGAATTAGTATCTAAAGGTTTTTTAGATGAAATAACAATCCAAGATTTTCCACTTAGAGGCAAGTTTGTGTATTTACACATTAAACGCCGTCGTTGGACAAATAAAACTACTGGTGAAATCACTAAAAGAGATTGGCTTTTAGTTGCCAAAAGAACACGTATGACGTAAGAATTTGCGGCTTTTTTTAAAAGAAATTAATAGATAACATAGAAATTAATTGTCACACTATTGGTAGTTTCTTTGGAGTTAATGGGAGCAAACTTTAAAGACAGTAAAAAAGAAACCTCAGTACATTAATCACTTGGGAACTAGAGAATACGCACATCAATGGATTGTTTACCCCCAAAATATAGGAACTCACTTAGTATCACAAGGAGAACTTTATACCATTGTTACTAATAAGAAAGCGAAAGGTAAAAAAGGATCATTGGTTGCTATAGTTGCTGGTACTAAAACAGAACAAGTCATAGAACAAGTCTCGGATCAGGAACAAAACCTGGGGAGAAGTTTTGCAAAAATGAATATTTTTACATAATTAACTTTGAGATATGACTTCTATAGACCTTTTAAAATTTATGCTTTCTGATTTTTTAATAGAGAACTTCGAAATAGTTTCTGCTGCCAATTCTGAAGAAAACCTGCACCTTTATTTTGAAGAAAAAGTAAAGCCTCCAAAACTGAGGAACTCACTTAGCCGTTGACGAAGTTGCTTTATCACAAGGAGAACTTTATAACATTGTTACTAAAATAAAAGCATTTAGATCTCAGTTTAGAGGTGTTCGATATGTGGAATTCTTTCTTTTTAGGCTAACTAATATTTATGCCTAATTTTTATCGCTCCACAGGTTTTCGACTTGATCCAGTATTTACGATACAAATAATGATAAAAATGTAGCTATGTTGAAATTAGCGCATTGGTATCGAAAAGTAGAGGAATCAGGATTTAAGAACTTCAATGTAGTTCTAAATTCGATAACAGTTAATTATCAATCCATACTAAACTATTTTGACAATCGAAGTACAAATGCTTCTGCAGAATCTTTTAATGCAAAAATCAAAGGGTTCAGAAGTCAGTTTAGAGGGGTTCGGAAAATCGACTTTTTCTTGTTCAGATTATCTAACCTTTTTGGATAATACCCAACTTTTGCGCTTGATCCACTTTTTCTTGTTCAGATTATCTAACCTTTTTGGATAATCCCCAACTTTTGCGCTTGATCCGCTAAATCCCTTACTAACCAATAAAAAAAGAGTTTTTTGCGCACAAAAAAACCCTATCCGGTTTGGATAGGGTTTTTAAAGACCCTGAAATAAATTCAGGGTAAAGAAAGGCGACGACATACTCTCCCACATAACTGCAGTACCATCTGCGCAGGC
>NZ_JASMRI010000026.1:0-54741 GCF_041431375.1 Flavobacterium sp. Arc3
AAATGTATAATCATATTTGACTTTTCTTTCCATAAAAATACCCCCAAATAGTGTCTAACTTTTTGGGGGCAGTCTAATTTTCACAGGCTTTTTTATTTGTTTAATTTTTTTGGTATTTCTTTTTCTTCAACATATCCGAAGCAGTTTGATAGAATGAGATCGTTTCGTTTACTAAATCTTCCCTTTCTTTCGCTAAAGGTTTCTGATCATAATACAATTGGAAATCATCTTCAATTCCTTCTTTAGGCAATACTGTCAATTGAAATTGTTTTACTTGTTGTTTAGGAGAAATGATGGTCAAGATATTATCCTTAATCATCCCTAAATCCTGATATGTTGCAATTAAAGCTCTAGGTTTATAATCTGCTTTTAAAACATCTTGCCCAAAAAATTTGCTTTGGTAATTGAAGTTCAACAGTCCAAAAACAGTTGGCATAATGTCAATTTGAGAAACAAGATTAGTATAGCGTTGTGGTTGTATAAAACCGGGGCTATAAATCATAGCAGGAATCCTGTATTTATCAACTGGAAGTTCTGTTTTACCAGCACTTGATGCACAATGATCCGCCAAGATGACAAAAACAGTATTGGCAAACCAAGGTTGTTTTTTGGCCATTTCAAAGAATTTTTTCATGGCATAGTCCGTATATTTCACACCACCATCTCTGGATTTTGCATCTCCAGGAATATCAATTTTATTATTAGGGTAGGTAAATGGCCTATGATTACTAACCGTCATTATGTGATTGAAAAATGGCTTGTTTTCCTTAGCCTCTTCATTCATTACCTTGATAGCTTTATTATACATATCTTCATCACATACACCCCAAATATTGTCGAAAGTGATTTCGTCAGGGGAGAACGTTTTTTTGTCCACAATGTCATAACCATTACCAGAAAAGAAATCTTCCATATTATCAAAGAAAGCATCACCTCCATACAGGTATTTTACATTGTAGCCTTTTTGTTTGAATACATTTCCTGTTGAGAATTTGTCCTTGTTATCTTTTCTTTTTACTACGCTTTCACCGGCAGTAGGAGGCAAACACAAGGTTACAGCTTCCAGACCACGTACCGTTCTATTCCCTGAGGCATAAAAATTAGTAAACAACAAACTTTCTGAAGCTAAACTATCTAAAAATGGGGTTAGGTTCTTATCGCTACCATATATTTTCATGAAATCAGCACTATAACTTTCAATAGTAATTAAAACGACATTTTTATGGTTTTCAGTCGCAGCACTTTTAATGTCTCTTAAGGTAGATTCACCAGTTAGACCAGGAATTTGTTCTCCTAATAAGGCATAGACTTCTTTTTCCGGTAGTGTTTTATAAAATTTAAAATAGTCTAATTCACTATTCATAAAAGCCAAATAAAATTTATAAACTCCATTGGCCTGCAACTCGTTTGAAAATATATTTTGGGAATTTTCATTGGTTGCTAATGATGGAATAGCCAAAAGGGAAAATCCAAACAATACAAAATACAAACCTGAAATTTTGACTTTTTCAACAAAGGTAGGAATACTGTCAATGTAGGATTTTGATCTCCCAACAATAAAATAGGTAACAATTCCCGCAATAATAAATAAGCCTGTAAATAATGGAACTACAGGATAAGACTCCATTATGTTTCCTATTACCTCATTGGTGTAAACCAAATAATTTACTGCTATGAAGTTATATTTTACTCCAAATTCATTCCAGAAAAAATATTCGCTAATTGCATTTTGCAAGATTAAAACGACAAACAAAAACATAACAAAGCTAAACAACCAAAACCTTACTTTGTTACGGTATTTTGGTAGAAAAAGGAGTAAGCCAAATAGAAACGTTTTAATTCCAATGAAGATTAAACCAATTTTAGGCAGTGCACCACCATATTCATTAAGAATTGATTTTCCTGAGGCTATATAAAGAAATAAAGCCAAAAAAAGACCAAAAATGACGTATCCATAAGGTTTTAGGTATTTTGTATTTGATATAAAAATCAAGTACAACCATAGAAAACCAGTTGCGATAATGAATACAAAGAAATCAGAAACGATTCCTAAAGTAAAAATTTTTAAGGAGTCAATAAAAGAAAATGATGCCTGAGTAATGGGATGAAAGAGCAATACAATTCTTAAAATAAAACTGACTACAACATAGAAAAAGATTAGATTGTAGAAAGGGGATAGTTTTTTTAAAAAAGACATAGATATTTTTTTTGGTAAAATTAGGTAATTTGTTAAAACAACCTACTAGTTTACTGTGCTATCTATTCTTAAATTTAGCTTAAGAACATTTAACTTTAACAATAAGTAGCTTAGAATTGAGTTAAATTTGTTGACAATTGAAGTGCAAAATTAGTAATAAATAGTTCTTTATAGAATTTAAAATAATACACAATGAAAAATAAAATGGCATTCTTATTATTGTTCATGGTAACAATAGGATATTCTCAAAAATGGAATACTGATTTTAGTAAAGCGACAACTGAGGCCAATGCTCAGAATAAGCCAGTTATATTAGTTTTTGCAGGCTCAGATTGGTGCGCTCCATGCATAAAATTGGATAAAGCTATTTGGCAATCCGAAGCATTTAAAAGTTATTCGGCAACAAATTATATTCTTGAAAGAGCCGATTTTCCTAAAAAGAAACAAAACCAATTGACAGAAGAATTAAAGAAACAAAATCAAAATTTAGCCGAAAAATACAATCAAGACGGTATTTTTCCCTTAGTTGTTGTTTTGGATTCTAACGGTAAAGTATTAGGTAAAACAAGTTATAAAAACGTGACTCCTGAAGAATATATCGAATTACTTAATTCATTTATAAAGGGATAATAATGCGACAGCTCTCTTTAATTTTAGTCTTATTTGCTAGTGTAGCAGTTACAGCGCAAGTCACGCAAAAAAGAACGTTGTCCATGCTGGGCAGTCCGTTTGAAATGATTGTTGAAGCAAAAGACATTCCTCAAGCTGATACTTATATTGACATGGCTGTAGCCGAAGTGTCCCGCGTTGAGAACTTAATTTCAGATTGGATTCCGACGACGCCAATTTCTGAAGTCAATAGAAATGCAGGAATAAAACCAGTTAAAGTACCTCAAGAAGTATTTGATTTAGTCCAACGTTCCATAAAAATATCTGAATTAACTTCAGGTGCTTTTGACATTAGTTATGCTTCTATGGATAAAATTTGGAAATTTGATGGCAGTATGACCAAAATGCCATCTCCAGAGGAAATTAAAAAATCGGTAGAGAAGGTGGGATACAAAAATATAATTTTGGATGCTAAAAATTCTACTATTTTCCTTAAGAACCCAGGAATGAAATTAGGACTAGGAGGAATTGGACAGGGTTTTATTGCTGATAAAATAAAAGCATTGCTTGTTTCAAAAGGTGTAGTCGCCGGAATCGTAAACATATCTGGTGATATTAATACTTGGGGAAAACAGCTCAATGGAGAAAAATGGAAAGTTGGAATTAAAAACCCATTAAATAAGGACAAAATTTTCGCCACTTTTCCGCTGGAAGACAGTGCTGTGGAAACTTCAGGAAGCTATGAAAAATATGTGACATTCAACGGAATTAGATATTCTCACATAATAGATACCAGAACCGGTTATCCTGCCTCAGGAGTGATTAGTGTTACTGTTTTTGCTAAATCAACAGAATTTGCTGATGCATTAGCTACTGGTGTTTTTGTAATGGGAGTAGATGTAGGGTTGGATTTAGTCAATCAATTACCAGGAATCGGTTGTATATATGTCGATGATAAGGGAAAAATATTCGCTTCAAAAAATATAGATTTAAAAAAATTCAAAAATGAATAAACTAGCTCTTTTTATAATCGTTTTAGTCACTATGCAATCGTGTGTTGCAGTGAAAGAATATGATAAATTATACATTAACGATCCTGACATGAAGTTAGCGGCAAAACCGTCTGAGAAATACGAAACTACTTTTCAGGTGTATCGTGAGGCTGCAGCAGGAGCCAATGGCGGAAAAACAGGTGGTGGATGTGGTTGTAATTAATATACTAAGATGAAAAAAATAATATTTGTGCTGGCTTTGTTAATAAACATGGCTGCTATTGCCCAGGTCAAAGACTCAATGACTACTTTTAAGAAGAGAGTTTTAGAAAATACCGAAGTAGATCTTTTATTGAGTTACTACAATCAAGATGGTGAGCATTCTGCCGTTGGTGGAGGGACAGGCTCAGAGAAACTGTCTGACATCGCTTCAAATATCGTGGTTGCTCTTCCGTTAAATGACGATGATGTCCTAACTTTTGATGTTGGAGTTTCGGCTTATACGTCTGCGTCTTCAAGTAATATTAATCCGTATGATGCTTCAGGAGTTTCAGGAACGGCTAGTCCAACTCCTTGGCAAGCCTCATCGGGAGCTTCAGAAAGTGACCAATTGGCGTCTATTAGTGCAAATTACAGTCATAATTCAGATGATCGAAATAACATCTGGAATGCTGATGTTTCTTTTTCTAATGAGTATGATTACACTTCAGTTGGCTTTGGAGGTGGTTTTACCAAATTATTTAATGAGAAAAACACCGAAATAAGCATTAAAGCCAATGCGTATTTAGATCAATGGAGACCTATTTATCCTACTGAATTAAACGAATATGCAAAGTATGGAGCTAATTTTAAAAATACCGGAATCTTTTCTGGTGTTCCTATATTAGATCAAAATGGTGCGACATCAAATGCATATTTACCATCGGCATTTGAAACTTACGGCAAGTCAAATAGAAATTCGTACTCGGCTTCTTTTTCATTCTCTCAAATTCTTACAAAAAAGATACAAATGTCTATTTTTATGGATATTTTGCATCAGGAAGGTTTGTTAGGAACTCCATATCAAAGAGTGTATTTTGCTGATAAAGCAAATTTTTATATAGGTCAGTCACAATATATTCCAGTATATTCTACCTCAGAAAATAAAGGAGTATATCAATTAGCCGATGACAAAGAGCGACTACCAAGTACCCGTTTTAAAATTCCGATAGGAGCACGAGTAAATTTTTATATTAATGAATACGTAGTCGCCAGAACCTATTATAGATATTATCAAGACAATTGGGGGATTCAAGCGCATACAGCCTCAATCGAGTTACCTATTAAAATTAGCTCCAGCTTCACTGCTTATCCTATGTTCCGCTACTATACTCAAACGGCTTCAGATTATTTTGCGCCTTATGAAAAACACCTTTCAACGGAGAATTATTATACTTCAGATTATGATTTATCAAAATTCAACAGCAGTCAATATGGTTTAGGGTTCACTTATACTGATATTTTTACGCGTGCTAAAATCTTTGTTTTAGGATTAAAATCAATAGATTTACGATTAAATCATTATTCAAGAAGTGATGGGCTTTCGGCAAATATTGCTTCTTTAGGTTTTAAATTTGTAGTGGAATAAAAAACAAGGGTATGCATATTTTAATAGTGGAGGATGAAGCAGGTATTGTTCAATTTCTCCAACAAGGTTTAGAAGAAGAAGGCTATCAAATTACCAGTGCTTCTGATGGATTACAAGGGTTTGAACTCATTCAGAAGCAGCAATTTGATTTGATTCTTTTGGACTGGATGTTACCCAAGATTAGTGGGTTGGATTTGTGTCGAGCTATTCGAAAAAAAGATAGTACCACGCCAATAATATTTTTGACGGCCAAAGATACGGTTCAAGAGACAATTGAAGGCATTAAGGCTGGAGCCAATGATTATATCAAAAAACCGTTTAGTTTTGAAGAGTTAGTGGAACGCATTAAAATTCATTTTCGAAATCAGAATGAACAGGATATTTTAACTCTTGGAAGAATACATATTGATATTGCAAAACACATTGTTTTATCCCATGAAACTGAAGTACAGCTAACTAATAGGGAATTTAATCTTTTATGTTATTTAGTTAAAAATAAAGGTAAAGTATGTACTAGAAATCAAATTATAGAGGATGTTTGGGATATTCATTTTGATTACGACACTGGTGTTATAGATGTTTTCATTAACGCGATCCGCAAAAAATTAAATTTAAAAATAGAAGAGGACTATATAAAAACAATTCGTGGTGTAGGTTACATCGCAAATGACTAAATATTAATGCAACAATTTTCATTCAAAAATAGAATTGCCTTCAATTACATTATCACCACAGCTTTATTGATTTTTGTGGTGTTTTTTACTATTTATTCTATCGTCAAGTTCAGCGTTTACAACCATCTTAATAATGATATTGGTAATGAGGTAAAAAATCACTTAAACGAAATTGAAGTAAGAAATAGTTCTATTTTTCTTATCCATGAGGAAGAATGGAAGGAAAGAGAGCACAACACTGTTGATGTAAACCCCGTTTTTATTCAGTTTTTAGATACTAAAGGAAATCTACTTGAAAAATCACCCAACTTAAAAAAACAAAACTTAACGCTTCATAAGAATATTGAAGACAAGGAATTATTTGACACTAAATTGTTAAATAACAAAATTCGTCAAATACAGATTCCGATATACCAGAATACTGAAAAAATAGGCTATTTATTGATTGCGATGTCTCTGGAAGATGCCACAATGGTCCTTCAAAATTTATTCGAGGTATTGATTATTGCTTATCCCTTAATTCTAATTGTACTCTTTCTGATTGCAAGATTTATTGCCGGAAGAAGTATAAAACCGATCAGTTCTATCATTGAGACTTCTAATATCATTACCAAAGATAATTTAATATCCAGGATTCCATTACCTCAAAACCGTGATGAACTTTATGTTTTATCTAAGACAATAAACAATTTATTAGATAGAATTGAAAATACGATCGAAAGGGAAAAAGAATTCACCTCTGATGCTTCACATGAATTAAGGACTCCGTTGACGGTAATAAAAGGGACGCTGGAAGTTTTAATAAGAAAGCCAAGAAATCCCGCAGAGTACGAAGAAAAAATTAATTTTTGTATTTCTGAAGTAGATCGCTTAAACAATTTGGTAGATCAATTGCTGTTGCTAGCTCGGTTCGAAAATCAAAAACAAAGTTTAAAAAAGGAAAAATTTTGTTTAAATGCAGTTATTCTAGACTCAATTTCAAGATATTCGAATACAATTCAAACTAAAAATATTCAGGTTATAACTGAATTCAAAAAGGACTACTATATTAAAACGGATGTTTATTTATTCTCAATAATAATTAACAATTTGATTTCCAATGCGTTAAAATACTCAGATAAAAATGCTAAATTAGCTATTGCCATTATAGAAAAAAATAACAAGATTGAATGCAGTATAATCGATTCTGGTATCGGGATATCGTCTAAGGATGTTGAAAAAGTGTTTAATGCGTTTTTTAGATCAGATGCAACTGATCATCCTGAAATTAAAGGAACGGGATTAGGTTTGTCAATAGTGAAAAAATTATCCTTATTACTTTCTATTGATATTCAAATTTCAAGTCAGGAAAACGTGGGAACGGCAGCAAAGTTAATCTTCTTAAAAGAAGACCTTAAGTAGTTCTTAAGACAAACCTTACCTATTTACTGTATTTTTGAAATATAAAATAAAGTGAAAAATGCTTGAAAAAATTATTGCTTTTAGTCTTAAAAACAAACTTATTGTTTTATTATTTACCTTAGGAATTTTCGGATTTGGAATCTATTCTATTTTCCAAATTTCTATAGGTGCTGTGCCTGATGTAACTAATAATCAGGTACAAGTGATTACTACTTCAAGTAATCTTTCTACTCAAGATATTGAACAATACATCACGTATCCGGTAGAAATTGAAATGGCAAACTTGCCAGGCGTGCAAGAAATTCGATCTATTTCTAAATTTGGTTTGTCTGTGGTAACCATTGTTTTTGACGATGACTTAGGAACCTATTTACCCAGACAATTAATCGCCGAAAAAATAAAATCGGCATCAGAGAAAATTCCAGCGGGTTTTGGAACACCTGCAATGGGACCGATTACCACAGGACTTGGAGAAATTTATCAATATACGCTAGAAGTAAAACCCGAATTTAAAAACCTCTATTCAGTAACCGATTTAAGAACCATTCAGGACTGGGTTGTAAAACGCCAATTATCAGGGATAAAGGGAGTGGTTGAAATAAATACCTGGGGAGGCTACTTGAAGCAATATGAAATTGCGATTACGCCTTCTAAGTTAAAAGCCATGAACATCAGTGCTACAGATGTTTTTACGGCGCTTGAGAATAACAATAGTATTGCCGGTGGTGCTTATATCGAAAAAGTAAATCAGAGTTACTTCATTCGAGCCGAAGGAAAAGTAAAATCACTAGCCGATATTGAAAATATAGTAGTTAAGAACTTAAACGGAATGCCTGTTTATGTAAAAGATGTGGCTGATGTCCGTTTTGGTTCTGCCAATCGTTTTGGAGCAATTACAGGTAACGGAGAAGGCGAGAAGGTACTCGGACAGGTGATGATGCTGAAGGGTGCCAACTCTAAACAAGTAATAAATGATGTAAAGGACAGAATTGCCGAAATCCAAAAATCTCTACCACAAGGAGTTTATATTAACGGATTCCTAGAGCGTAGTGAGCTTGTTGGTAAAACGACTTTTACAGTTGCAGAGAACCTTATTCTAGGTTGTTTAATCGTAATTTTTGTCGTAGTCCTATTACTGGGTAACTGGCGTTCGGGATTAGTGGTAGCCTCGGTGATTCCGTTGTGTTTATTATTTGCTATTTCGTTGATGAATATTTTTGGAATAGATGCTAACTTAATGAGTTTAGGGGCAATCGATTTTGGGATAATTATTGATGGAGCCGTCATTATCGTTGAGTTTATTGCCTTTCAAATAGCTAGTAAAGCAAACCAATTAGGCCCAATGTCTAACGAAGATCGCCAACTTGAAATTGATCAAATCACCTATAAGAGTGCTTCTAAAATGATGAATTCGGCTATTTTTGGACAATTGATTATCTTGATTGTGTTTATTCCAATTCTTTCTCTATCAGGTATCGAAGGTAAAATGTTCAAACCTATGGCGATGACTTTTAGTTTTGCCCTAGTGGGAGCCATGATTTTTTGCTTTACTTATGTTCCTGTCGTCTCTTCACTTTTTTTGAAACCTAAAGAAGAAAATCCTAACTCATTTTCCAGTAAATTAATTCGAAAATTAAATTCTTGGTATCTTCCTGTTATAACATGGGCTTTAAGTAATACTAAAAAAGTATTGTATGGCGCTTTGGGATTATTAGTGATGGCAGTAGTTCTATTTACTACAATGGGAGGAGAGTTTATTCCCACTTTAGACGAAGGAGATTTTGTTATTCAGCCCGTTTTAAAAACAGGAACTTCCTTGACAAAGACGATTGCTACAACTACTAAAATTGAAAAAATTATTCTAAAAAACTT
The DNA here is from genome assembly GCF_041431375.1 of Flavobacterium sp. Arc3. Taxonomy (NCBI): domain Bacteria; kingdom Pseudomonadati; phylum Bacteroidota; class Flavobacteriia; order Flavobacteriales; family Flavobacteriaceae; genus Flavobacterium; species Flavobacterium sp. Arc3. The sequence continues at coordinate 9,373 of NZ_JASMRI010000026.1, forward strand.
TCCTGAGGTAGATCAAGTGGTCAGTAGGATAGGTGCCGCCGAAGTTCCTACAGACCCTATGAGTATGGAAGAAAGTGATATTATAGTTAAGCTAAAGCCAAAATCAGAATGGGTATCAGCAAAGAGTAAAGATGAACTTGCAGATAAAATCAAAGCAGCGATTGAGAAACAAATTCCAAATATGGAAATTGAATTTACGCAACCAATCGAAATGCGTTTCAACGAATTAATTTCGGGAACCCGTTCTGATGTGGCTGTAAAAGTATTTGGTGAAGATTTGAATGTATTAGCTAAGAAAGCACATGAAATCAAAAAAGCAATTGAAAAAGTCGAAGGAGCTTCAGATATTATTATTGAAAAAACGGAAGGCTTGCCGCAAATGAGCGTACGATATGATCGTTCTAAAATTGCGCGATATGGTTTGAATATTTCAGAGTTGAATGATATGATTGCGATGGGATTTGCCGGAAAAACAGTGGGTAATGTATTTGAAGGTGAAAAACGATTTGACATGGTAATCCGTTTGGATGAAACCAATAGAACCGATATTAATGACTTGAAAAATTTATATGTTTCAACTTCTACTGGAGAGCAGATTCCGTTACAGGAATTAGCAAATATTGAATATACTGAAGGCCCAGCAAAGATTTCCAGAGACAATACAAACAGACGAATTGTCGTGGGGATTAATGTGAGAAATAGAGATCTACAAAGTGTCGTCACTGATATTCAAAATATTATAAATAAAGAAATCAAACTACCTCCAGGTTATTATGTTCAATATGGAGGACAGTTTGAAAACCTTCAAAGTGCCAAAGCCAGATTAATGGTTGCGGTTCCTATAGCCTTAATCTTGATTTTCATCTTATTGTATTTTGCCTTTGGTTCTATCAAAGAAGCTTTAATGGTATACTCAGCAATTCCGCTTTCGGCAGTGGGTGGAGTACTATTTTTATGGATGAGAGGACTGCCTTTTAGTATATCAGCGGGTGTTGGTTTTATAGCGCTCTTTGGTATTGCAGTATTAAACGGAATCGTATTAATCGAACATTTTAAAGAACTAAAACATCAAGGAATGAAAAATATTGATGAACTTATATTGAAAGGAACTACAGATAGATTGCGCCCTGTTTTGTTAACGGCAGCCGCTGCAGCCTTAGGATTTTTACCAATGGCAATATCTTCTTCTGCAGGAGCAGAGGTTCAAAGACCTTTAGCTACAGTCGTAATTGGAGGATTATTTACAGCAACAATTTTGACTATGGTAGTGCTACCAATATTATTTAAAGTTTTTGATGGAAAAGAGTTTAAAAAGGCAAAGTTTAAAAAACATCATAGTAGCTCCTATTTAATTCTATTGTTGTTGAGTACGTCGTTTGCTTTTTCACAAAATTCAAATCCCGAATTAGACAGTTTGATAGGAAAAGGGATTACTAATAACCAAGGGCTAAAAGCGTATCAATTGCAGGTTGATAAATACCAGGCCAATATAAAAAGTGCTTATACCTTTGACAAAACCAATATTTACTACAATTACGATCAGAATAATTTAGCTTCCAATAATGAACCATTGAAGATTTTTGGAGCGCAACAACGCTTTTCTTTTCCAACGGTTTATGGAGCACAAAAAAAAGTAAATGAAACGGAATATGAAAAGGAAAAAGCCAACTTTGAAATTCAAAAAAACAAACTTTCGTTAGAAATTTCTAAAGTATATTATCACATTGTCTATTTACAAAACCAGGAAAAATTATACTTCTATTTGGATAGTTTATATCAAAATTTTTCAAAAGCAAGCGACAGACGTTTTGAATTAGGTGAAACCAATTATCTCGAAAAAATAACGGCACAAGCCAAATTTCGACAAATAAAAACAAGTCTTTCTCAAATTGAAAATGATAAAAAAGCAAAGTATGATTTGTTGTATTCCTTGATTCAAACGGATGAAAAAATAGTCATAAAAAACAATTCGATCAGTCCGCTATTTAATTCAACTGAAGAATTAAGTAAAAGTATTCATAACAAATATTTAGAGAGTGTTACGAATAATTATAAAAGCCAAATTAAACTTGAAAAACAACATTGGTTACCTGATTTGCATTTGGAATATTTTAGAGGGTCAAACAAAGGCTTGTCACAATCCTTGAATGGTTTTCAGATCGGAATTGGAGTTCCACTTTTATTCTCCGGAAATATTTCGAAATCAAAAGTAGCTGAGCTAGAATTACAAAGCTGGGAGCAACAAAGGCTAAATGAAGAACAAAAAAGAGAGCAGTTTGTAAATCAAAAAAAGAACGAATTAGCAAAGTATCAGGAAGCAATAAATTATTACAATCAATACGGAAAAAAGTTATCGGATGAAATTATTAAGGTGGCGAATTTAAGTTATAAACACGGAGAAATAGATTTCTTTCAATACATTCAAAGTTTAGAGAACGCAACCACTATTCAAGTAGAATATCTAGACAACGTACTTCAATTCAATGCGACCCAACTCGATTCACAATATCTTAATTTCTAATACCTTAAAAATGAAAAAAGCACTATATATATTCGCCTTATCAACCGTTCTATTGTCATGCAAGGATACTAAAACAGAAGAAGCAGTTGTCAAGGATGACACCATGGTTACTGTTACTGCATCGCAATTTAAATCTTCGGGAATGGAAATAGGAAGCCCTACGGAACAAGACTTTGAAGTAACTGTAAAAACAGCTGGAAAGATTGATGTTCCGCCGCAAAACAGAGCCAAAGTAACAACTTTCGTGGGAGGTAATATAAAATCAACTACGCTATTAGTTGGAGATAAAGTGAGAAAAGGACAAGCACTATTAACTTTAGAAAACACAGAATTTTTAGATATTCAAAAAGAATATTTGGAGATAGCAGAACAAATTAAATATCTAAAATCAGAATACGAGCGTCAAAAAACATTGTTTGACGAGAAAATTACTTCTCAAAAAAATTACCTAAAAGCCGAAAGTGATTATCGCAGAGCAAAAGCAATGTATCAAAGTTTAAGAGCCAAATTGCAGCTGTTAAGTATTAATCCTGCAAACGTCGAAAACGGTAAACTGACTTCGGTAATTACCATTTACGCGCCTATTTCGGGTGATATCGTGGTAATGAATGCCAACGTTGGGATGTATGTAGCGCCTTCGGATGTTATGCTTGAAATTATTCAAACAGAACATTTGCATTTAGAGCTAAATGTATTCGAAAAAGACATTTTAAAAGTAAAAGTGGAACAAGATATCAATTTTACGGTTCCAGAAGCTACAAAAGAAGTATTCCATGCCAAAGTACATTTAGTAGGGAAATCTATTGAAGGGAATGACAGAACAATCAATGTTCACGGGCATCTAGATGATAATATAAAACAAAAATTAATTACAGGGATGTTTGTGGAAGCGGCTATTGTGGTAGATTCTAAAAAAGGGCTGGCAATCCCTGCTGAAGCTTTAATTACCGAGGACAACAAAAATTTTGTACTTTTATTGAAGCAAGAAAAAAATGAAAGTTATTTCTTAAAAAAGATAGCGGTAAAAATAGGCGAGAAATCAGAGAAATTTGTTGAAATTCTACCTGACAACCAAATTAATTCTTCCTCTAAAATTTTAACAAAAGGCGTTTTTGACGTGGTTAATTAATTGTAAAATATGGATTTAAGTAAATTGAAAGGTCAATTGCAAACTGAAGTTGACACCGCTTTCCTTTATGATAGTATCGCCAAAATTCAAGAAGATGAGAATTTAAACAGAGTCTTGCGCGGTTTGTCGGACATTGAGAAAGGACATGCGCAACATATGTTGAATAAAGTACGAACAATTGAAGCAGGATATAAAATGCCTGCAGCATCTTCAAGAGCTAAATTTCAACTAAAATTAGGTAAGCTATTTGGTTACGGATCTATAATCAGTAGTTTGTCAAGTATCGAAAAACAATTTGCTGTCAATTCGATAAAGAATAAAATTGAAAAAGGAGAGAAACCTACTGGTTTTGAACACAATCATCTTGACATTATAGAAGCGGTAAATAACAATGCCGCTTTAAATGTGTCTGGAGGTTTTCTTTCTAAATTTGAAAGCCGCCATAAATCAGTAGGAGGGAATGCATTGCGTGCCGCTGTTTTAGGCTCGAATGACGGCTTAGTTTCAAATATGAGTTTGGTCATGGGTGTTGCTGGAGCAGCAGTTTCAAACAATACGATATTACTAACGGGGATAGCAGGCTTAATGGCTGGTGCTATTTCAATGGCATTGGGAGAATGGCTTTCAGTTCAAAGTTCAAGAGAGTTAAATCAACGCCAAATCGACCTAGAAACGGAAGAGTTAGAAGCATCTCCTGAAGAAGAAAAAAAGGAATTGGTTTTATTATATCAGGCCAAAGGAATGAATGTTGTTGAGGCACAGAAACTGGCAGATAAAGCATTTGAAAGCCATGAAACAGCCATTGATGCAATAATTACTGAAGAATTAGGTATCGACAAGGAAGAATTAGGAGGCTCAGCCTGGGAAGCGGCAATTGCTTCCTTTGTTTTATTTTCAATTGGCGCTATTATACCTTTATACCCTTTTATGTTTTTAGATGGGAAAAATGCTATACTTTTGAGTGTCGGTAGTAGTGTTATCGGACTTTTTGGAATTGGGGCTGCCATTACTTTATTGACGGGGAAAGGGGTTCTGTTTTCGGGATTCAGACAAGTTTTTTTCGGATTAGCTGCAGCTGCCATTACTTATGGTATTGGATCGTTGATTGGAGTTTCGCTGGCGGGTTAATGATTACACCATATCAAGTCGCACAAATTTATTCAAAACAGATTATTAATTATTTAAATACAATACTATGAATGATGCACATTTACACCTAGTGGTAAACCATTTTCCAATTATCGGAACAATCTTAGGCTTGGGAATTTTGATTGCTGGATTGCTTTTAAAAAATAATTCAGTCAAAAATACTGCTTACATAGTACTTGTAGTCGCCGCTATTTTTGCATTTTTAAGTATGTATACTGGCGATGGAGCTGAAGAAATGGTGGAAGATATGCCAAATATAGGCAAACAAATCATCCATGAACATGAAGAATTAGCAGAAAAGTTAGCCTTGTTATTATATGCAACAGGAATTTTTAGTTTAGTAGCGCTATACACAAGTGTTAAGAGTCATAAATTTTCTAAAATGGCATCTTATATTACACTTGCCTTAGCTTTAGGTGCCGCAGTGTTAGGATCAAGTGTAGGAACTTCAGGTGGAGAAATTCGTCACACTGAAATTCGTGATAATGCAGTGAATTCAGCTATTGAAAACGGCAATTCGAACTCAGAAAGCACTACTAACGAAAAAGAAGAATAATATTTTTTAACAAATTAGCAAAATTAAGTTAAACTAAAAATTGCTTTTTAATCAAAAAAGCTTTTATATTTGCAGGAGTAAAGAAAAACAAAAAAATTATGTTCGCAATACAATTACATCATCATCATTTCCATTATTGCTCTCAAGCGATGTGTTAATGATATGGTTGTAAGTCATCATATTTTAAAACCCGTTTGAGTACATCAAACGGGTTTTTTATTTAATATCCTTTGTACTCAAACATAATATTATAAACAAACTAAAAAACATTACAATGAGTACATTAAAAATTGCAATCCAAAAATCAGGACGTTTAAACGAAGACAGTATTCAGATCTTGAAAGATTGCGGGATTTCTATTAACAACGGAATCGACCAATTAAAAGCCGAAGCTTCTAATTTCCCTCTTGAAGTTTTATATTTAAGAAACTCAGATATTCCTCAATATTTGATTGATGGAGTGGTAGATATCGCCATTGTTGGTGACAATTTATTGGTAGAAAAAGGAAAAGGAATCCAAGTGATTCAAAAACTAGGTTTTTCTAAGTGTAAAGTATCTGTTGCTGTTCCTAAAGCATTTGAATACAACTCAATTCAAGATTTAAACGGATTACGTATTGCGACTTCTTATCCTAATACTGTGATTGAATATTTCAATTCTTTTGGAGTAAACGTAGATATCCACCAAATATCAGGTTCGGTAGAAATCGCTCCTAATATTGGTCTTGCAGACGCCATTGTTGATATTGTATCCAGCGGAAGTACTTTATTCAAAAACAACTTAAAGGAAGTTGAAATTATTTATAAAAGTGAAGCCGTATTAGCGGTTTCTCCTAAAGTTACTCCTGAAGTTCAAAAACTAATTGACACTTTAAAATTTAGAATAGAATCAGTTTTGAGAGCACGTAGATCAAAATATATTTTGATGAACGTTCCTAATGATAAAATTGAAGCTGTTGGTAAAATCCTTCCAGTATTACGTAGTTTAACCGTTTTGCCTTTAGCGCAAGAAGGATGGAGCAGCGTGCACTCAGTAATTGATAAAGATACTTTTTGGGATGTTATTGATCAGTTGAAAGACGCTGGAGCCGAAGGGATCTTGATCTGCCCAATTGAAAAAATGGTACTTTAATTAAGTAGTAATTCATAAGTATTAAGTTCTTTAATGGTTTTTATGCTCTGAGCAACTTTAAACTCTTAAACTCTTAAACTTTAAACTAAAAATTATGAATAAAATATACAACCCAACACCAGAAACTTGGTCTGACATACTAGAAAGACCAACTAAGACGGTAGACGATATCGAACTTACCGTAAAAGAAATTTTTAAAGAAGTTCAGAAAAAAGGAGACGAAGCTATTGCAAAATACACTTCGATTTTTGACGGTGTCAATTTTGAAACCCTGGAAGTTTCCAGAAAAGAAATTGAAACTGCTGTTGCTGCTGTTCCTGCTGAATTGAAAGAAGCGATTCAGTTAGCTAAAAGCAATATAGAAAAGTTTCATGCGGCTCAAAAAACGGCCAAAGTTGAAGTAGAAACAGTAGAAGGAGTTAATTGTTGGCAAGAAAAAAGACCAATTCAAAAAATCGGATTGTATATTCCTGGTGGGACAGCTCCTTTGTTTTCAACAGTTTTAATGTTAGCTGTTCCTGCAAATATTGCAGGGTGCAAAGAAATTATCTTGTGTTCACCTCCAGATAAACAAGGAAATATAAATCCTGCAATTTTATATGCCGCTCAACTATGTGGTGTTACTAAAATTTTAAAAGTAGGAGGAATTCAGGCGATTGCCGGAATGACCTTTGGTACTGAAACAATCCCGAAAGTATATAAAATATTTGGACCAGGAAATCAATTTGTAACTGTAGCAAAGCAATTAGCAACCCAGTTTGGCGTAGCAATTGATATGCCTGCAGGTCCATCAGAATTATTGATTGTAGCAGATGATACTGCTGTTGCAGCTTTTGTCGCTTCTGATTTATTGTCTCAAGCAGAGCACGGTGCTGACAGCCAAGTGATTTTAGTTTCTACTTCAAAGAAATTAATTGATGAAGTCGAAAACGAAATTCAAATCCAGTTAGACGCTTTACCTAGAAAAGAGATTGCTGAAAAGGCTATTGCCAATTCGAAATTGATTTTTGTAGAGAATGATTCCATTGCATTAGAGCTAATTAATGAATACGGACCAGAACATTTTATTATTTGTTCAGAATCAGAAGCATTTTTTACAGATGGAATTGACAATGCAGGTTCCGTTTTTATTGGTAATTTTACTCCGGAAAGCGCTGGTGACTATGCTTCTGGAACAAATCATACTTTACCGACAAATGGCTATGCGAAGAACTATAGTGGTGTAAATTTAGATAGTTTTACCAAAGCTATGACTTTTCAAAAAATATCCAAAAAAGGGATACAAAATATAGGAAAAGCGATAGAAATCATGGCGGAAGCTGAAGGTTTACAAGCGCACAAAAATGCAGTTTCTTTAAGATTAAAAGCGATTGAAGATGAAAAATAATTTTGATATCAATACATTAGTTCGTGAAAACGTACTAAAAATGAAGCCTTATTCGTCTGCCAGAGATGAATTTGAAGATTTTAATACTGCCGAAATGATTTTTTTGGATGCCAATGAAAATCCTTTTGAGACTGGAGTTAATCGCTATCCTGATCCGCAACAAGCAAGCGTAAAAGCAGTTTTGGCAAAGCAAAAAAATATTCTTCCAAATCAGATATTACTAGGGAACGGAAGTGATGAAGTACTGGACTTACTATTCAGGGCTTTTTGCGAACCGAATAAAGACAATATAATCTCTTTACCTCCAACCTATGGAATGTACGGTGTTTTGGCAAATATTAATGCCGTAGAGAACAAAGAAGTATTTCTTTCCACTGATTTTGAACCGCAAGTAGATGCTATTTTAGATGCTGCAAATGAGTATACGAAAATTCTCTTTTTATGTTCTCCTAATAATCCAACAGGAAATTCCTTTTCAGATGAAAGTGTAGTGAGCTTGCTACAGAATTTTAAAGGTTTAGTCGTAATTGACGAAGCCTATATCGACTTTTCTAATAAACAAAGTTGGCTGAATGAATTAGATGAATATCCAAATTTAATTATTACTCAAACTTTGTCTAAAGCTTATGGTTTAGCAGGTATCCGTTTGGGAATTTGCTATGCTTCAAGTCAGGTGATCACGATTTTAAACAAAATTAAACCACCTTACAATGTAAACGAGCTCACTCAAAAAAGAGCTTTGGAACGTCTATCTGACCAAGAAAAAATACAACTTGAAATTGACTCTATTGTAGTACAAAGAGAGGATTTGATTAAAGTTTTACATAAAGTGAAATTTGTATCTAAAATATATCCGACTGAGGCTAATTTTATTTTAATTAAAGTAGATGACGCTAATAAAAGATACAGTGAGCTAATCGCTAAAGGAATTGTTATTAGAAACAGAACCACACAACCTTTATGCGAAAACACTTTACGTTTAACTATTGGAACAGCAGAAGAAAATAAAAAGTTGATGGAGGCTTTGTTAGCCATTAGTTCATAATTATTTTGATAAAAATTAAAACCATAAAAATGATAACCATAAATAAAAAATTGATCTTGACACTTTTTATTTCATTAAGTGTTAATTGTTTTATGAATGCACAAGACATAGAAAAAACAGAAACTGGAAAAATATATTTTCTGCGTTCGACTGGTTTTGCAGGATCTGCCGCGGCATTCAAAACATTTATTGACGGAGAATTTGTTTGTAAACTAAATAACAAAAAGTACTCTGTACATGAAGTTTCAGTAGGTAGCCATGAATGTTCTGTTCAATTTGGCGGTAAAAAATCAAAAGACAAAGCTGAAAAATTCGAGGTTAAAGTAGAACCAGGTAAGATAACTTATGTACAACTTGTCTTTGAAACTGGAGTTTTAGTTAATAATATTTATTGCGAGGAGGTAACAGAAAATACTGCCAAACAGAAAATGACAAAAATGGAAGAAGATGCAAAATGCTTGTAATATTATAAAAAAGCGTTTTTAATAAATACTTATACAATGAAAAAAGTACTTTTTATAGATCGTGACGGAACTATGGTTTTAGAACCGGAAGGATATCAATTAGACAACTTATCTAAATTGGAGTTTTATCCAAAAGCATTTCAATATTTAGCTAAAATCGCGAAAGAATTGGAATACGAATTGGTAATGGTGACTAATCAAGATGGATTAGGAACGGACAGTTTCCCGGAAGATACTTTCTGGCCTACTCAAAATTTCATTTTAAGAGCTTTCGAAAATGAAGGTGTTCTTTTTGATGATATTTTCGTAGACCGTTCGTTTCCTGAGGATAATGCGCCAACGCGTAAGCCAAGAACTGGAATGCTATTAAAATACATTGATAATCCTGCCTATGATTTAGCGAATTCTTTTGTGTTAGGAGATCGTTTGACTGATGTGGAATTAGCCAAAAATCTAGGTGCAAAAGCAATTTTCCTTAATACAACAGAAGGAATAGGAAGTAATGAAATCGCTTCTAAGCGGGAAGAGTTAGATGAAGTTATTACTTTGCAAACAATGGATTGGAAAGTGATTTACGAATTTTTAAAATTAGAAGCTCGTTCTGCAACGATTGAAAGAAAAACTAGCGAAACGGATATTTTTATCAGTTTAAATCTGGATGGAACTGGGAAGAGCAAAATCGAAACTGGAATTGCTTTTTTTGACCATATGTTAGACCAAATTGCGCGTCACGGGCAAATGGACTTAGAAATCCTTGTTAAAGGCGATTTAGAAGTAGACGAACATCATACAATTGAAGATACGGCGATTGCTTTAGGCGAAGTTTTCGCAAAAGCGTTAGGTAACAAATTAGGCATTGAGCGTTATGGTTTTTGTTTACCAATGGATGATTGCTTAGCACAGGTAGCCATTGATTTTGGAGGCAGAAACTGGTTAGTTTGGGAAACCGAATTCAAACGTGAAATGGTAGGTAAAATGCCAACAGAGATGTTTTTACATTTCTTTAAATCCTTCTCGGATGGAGCCAAAGCTAACATCAACATAAAAGCTGAGGGACAGAACGAACATCACAAGATTGAAGCTATTTTTAAGGCTTTTGCCAAAGCAATAAAAGTTGCCGTTAAACGGGATACCGAGAAAATGATTTTGCCAAGTACGAAAGGAATGCTTTAAAAAAGTTGTTTCAAGTTTAAAGTTTCAGGTTGCCACAAAACAACTTTAAACTTTAAACTTGAAACTTGAAACAATTAAGAAATGAAAATAGTAATAATCAATTACGGGGCAGGAAATATTCAAAGTATTATGTTTGCCATCGAAAGATTGGGATTCAAAGCAGTTTTGAGTAACAATGCTGAGGAAATTAAAGCAGCGGATAAAGTGATCTTTCCAGGTGTAGGTGAAGCTAGTTCAGCAATGAAAATGCTTTTAGAAAGTGGATTAGACAGTTTAATTCCAACCTTGACTCAACCTGTTTTAGGGATTTGTTTGGGAATGCAATTGATGTGCAATGCTTCGGAAGAAGGGAATACACAAGGTTTGGGTATTTTTGATGTCGATGTGATTAAATTCACGCCAAAAGTTAAAGTACCACAAATGGGGTGGAATCAAATATACAATTTGAAGTCGGAGTTATTTGAAGGAATTGCTGAAAACGAATACATGTATTTAGTGCATAGTTTTTATGCACCAGACTGTGCGGAATCTATTGCGACCACAAATTATGAAGTAGAATATGCTTCGGCATTGCAAAAAGATAATTTTTACGGAACCCAGTTTCACCCTGAGAAAAGCGGTGATGTAGGAGAGAAAATTCTAGGGAATTTTCTAAAACTTTAAACTTTAAACCTGAAACAAATTATGCGTATAATACCAGCAATAGACATCATCGACGGGAAATGTGTTCGCTTGTCCAAAGGAGATTACAATACCAAGATAATTTACAATGAAAACCCACTAGAAGTTGCCAAAGAATTTGAAGCTCATGGTATCGAATATTTGCATTTGGTGGATTTAGATGGAGCAAAGTCAAGCCAAATTGTCAATTATAAAATATTGGAGCAAATTGCTTCTAAAACAAAATTGAAAATTGATTTTGGTGGTGGTTTAAAATCGGATGCCGATTTAAAAATCGCTTTTGAAAGCGGAGCAAACCAAATTACAGGCGGAAGTATTGCGGTTAAAAACAGAGCCTTATTCGAAAAATGGATTCAAGAATATGGATCGGATAAAATCATACTTGGAGCAGACGCAAATAATGAAAAAGTAGCTGTGTCAGGTTGGTTAGAAGAATCCGATGAAGACTTAATTCCATTTATACAAGCGTATCAAACTAAAGGAATTCAATATGTTATTTGTACTGATATTGCAAAAGACGGAATGCTTGAAGGACCTAGTTTTGATTTATATAAAAAAATTATAGAGCAATGCAATGTCACTTCGAGCGGAGTCGAGAAGTTGGCGGAAGCCCAAGGAATAAAATTAATCGCCTCAGGTGGAATTTCTACTTTTGATGAATTGCCCAAATTAGCCGAATTAGGATGTGAAGGAACGATTATTGGAAAAGCGATTTACGAAGAAAGAATTTCGCTAAAACAATTGGAAAATTATATAATTGGCAAATAATAAAGCTCAAAATATGATAACTTGTTATTTGAAATACACTATAGACCCTTTTCAGCTAGATGTTTTTGAAGATTATGGTAAAAGGTGGATTAAATTAGTTAACCGTTTTGGAGGACAACATCATGGTTATTTTTTACCTTCTGAAGGGGCGAATAATATAGCATTTGCAATGTTTTCCTTTCCTAGTTTAACCGAATATGAAAATTACAGAAGGTTAATTTTGGAAGATCAAGAATGTATTCAGGCCTTTAAAATTGCAGAGGATACAAGATGCATATTGAGCTATGAAAGAACTTTTTTACGCCCAGTATTTGAATAAAAGACTCTTAACTATAAATAAAATGTTAACAAAAAGAATAATACCTTGTCTCGATATTAAAAACGGAAGAACCGTAAAAGGCATAAATTTCGTAGATTTACGTGATGCTGGCGATCCAGTGGAATTAGCTAAGATATACTCGGATGAAGGAGCCGATGAATTGGTTTTTTTAGATATCTCTGCAACAGAAGAAAGAAGAAAGACCTTAGTTGATTTAGTTCGAAAAGTAGCGTCAACTATTAATATTCCTTTTACAGTAGGCGGCGGAATCTCATCTGTAGCCGATGTTGAGATTTTACTTCAGAATGGAGCCGATAAGGTTTCTATCAATTCTTCGGCAGTAAAAAATCCGCAATTGATTAATGACTTAGCTCAAAAATTTGGCAGCCAATGTGTGGTTGTCGCGATTGATGCCAAGCAGATTGACGGTCGATGGATTGTTCATTTGGTAGGAGGAAAAGTACCAACGGAACTAAACTTATTTGATTGGGCTAAAGAAGTGGAAGAAAGAGGGGCAGGGGAAATCCTGTTTACGTCGATGGATAATGACGGTACAAAAAATGGTTTTGCAAATGAAGCGTTAGCCAAGCTTTCAAGCATAGTTAATATTCCAATCATTGCTTCGGGAGGAGCAGGAAATATAGAGCATTTTGTAGATAGCTTTACAGTAGGAAAAGCAGATGCCGCATTAGCAGCAAGCGTTTTTCACTTTAAAGAAATCGAAATAAAAACATTAAAACAGGAATTGAAGGACAATAATATCGAGGTGAGATTATAGAATATAGAAAAAAGAGAAAAGAAGTCAGATTTGATAATCTTTTAATTTTTCAATCATAAAATTATAAATAATGAATATAGATTTTTCAAAAAGCGCAGAAGGATTAATTCCAGCAATCATACAAGACAGTGAAACGAATGCTGTTTTAATGTTAGGTTACATGAATGCCGAAGCCTATCAAAAAACAATAGATACTAAAAAGGTGACTTTTTACAGCAGATCAAAACAAAGACTTTGGACAAAAGGGGAGGAAAGTGGTAATTTTTTGAATCTGATTGACATCAAAAATGACTGTGACGACGACACTTTATTAATTCAAGTGAAACCTGAAGGACCTACGTGTCACAAAGGAACAGATACGTGTTGGGCTACAGAAAACAAAACCAATTACGGTTTCATTTCTGCTCTGGAAGATACCATTCAAGTACGAAGAGAAAATGCAGATTCTGAAAAGAGTTATGTGGCTTCTTTATTTAAACTAGGTATCAATAAAATTGCACAAAAAGTAGGTGAAGAGGCAGTCGAAGTGGTTATTGAAGCAAAAGATGATAACGACGACTTGTTTTTAAGTGAAAGTGCCGATTTACTTTTTCATTACCTAATTTTGCTTCAAGCGAAAGGATTCAAAATCAACGATGTAGTTGATGTATTAAAAAGTCGCCAGAAATAGAGATTTTTTTCTTGTTAACCATCCTATATAAAAACCCAACAGTAATTTCATTTACTGTTGGGTTTTCTTTTTTCTTTTATTTCAGGTTGCAATCCACTATATTTACTATTATTTTACAAAATACCACAATACACATTATGAATTTTGACAATAAAAGCAACACTTTAGAACCTAACCATACAATCATAAAAACTGGATTACACATAATATTGACCACCGATGAAGATGATTTACGTCCCGTATATCTTTCGGGTAATTTTAATAATTGGTTGACGCAGGATAAGGATTTCATGATGGAAAAAATAGGAAGTGGGTTGTATCATTTCAAATTTACCCACGATTTTGACTATCCAAAAACGTTATTGTATAAATTTACAAAAGGGGATTGGAGTGAAGTGGAAATTGACAGGAATGGCAATCGTACCGAAAATAGATCAACAATGAAGCATACGGGAACACAAAAAGAACATGTTGCAAGATGGAGAAAGAACTGGCTCCCCTACAAACAAAACTATTTGCCGCAAGTTTTACTTATATCTGATGAATTTGAGATTCCTCAGCTGAATAGAACCAGAAAAATTTGGGCTTTGCTTCCTCACGATTATGATACTTCAACAGAAAGCTATCCCGTGATGTATTTGCAAGATGCTCAGAATTTATTTAATGAGAATGCTGAATACGGAAATTGGGAAATTGACAAAAAACTGGCTGTAATGTCGGAGTATAAAATTGGGAAGATTATTATAATCGCCATTGAACACGCTGATGAAGACAGAATAAGAGAATATAGTGTTGGCAAAACAATATTAGGAAAAGGACAGGGTAAAAAGTACATCCGTTTTGTAACCAAAACGTTAAAACCGTTTGTCGATAATAATTTTCGTACCAAAACAGATCGTGCTAATACCGGAATAGGTGGCAGTTCGATGGGCGCTTTAATCAGCATTTTTAGCGGATTGAGATACCCCAAAGTATTTGGTAAATTGATGATTTTTTCTCCTTCACTTTGGGTAAAACCTGATATGAAAATAAAAGTTGACGAAGATGTTACTGAGGATACTAAAATATATTTATATGCTGGTGGCGACGAAAGTGACACCATGATTGAACATGTGAAAAATTTCAAGGATCGCGCCATTGCAAGCGAATTTGTAAAAGATAAAATGAAAATTAATTTGAGCATCAATAAGGAGGGAAAACACAACGAGACCTATTGGAGTGATGAATTTCCTAAAGCTATTGAGTGGCTTTTTTTTAACACAAAAGATAACTAGATGAAAACTAAAGAAATAGATAAATTAGAGAATTTTTCAGGAACCGTTTTAATACCCGTTTTTGAAACCACTGCAAAAAGTATTGTTCCAATTAAGTTTGAAGGTTTAGAAATTTCATCCAAAGTGTTCTATGGCAAGAAGGACACTTATTATTTATCCGAAAAAAACGATAATACTTACCTTTTTATTGGACTAGGTAAAAAAATAGATTATAAGGCCTTAAAAACAATAACCAGGAGAGTTGCTGCTAAGGAAAAAGAAGCTTTTGGAAAAAATGTCGCTTTATTTGTACCCGAAGAATTCAGTACTGACCAAGTGGAAGCTGCAGTTTCCGGCTTATTGTTAGGCACTTATAATTTAGGTCATTTCAAAAAAGTAGATGAGCATCCGTTTTTAAACCCTGATTTTGAATTGGAAATTTTATCTTTTAAAGATTATACTGCAACAATCAATAAAGCGATAAAAATTGCCCGCGCCCAACTTCAAACTTTAGCGTTAGTCGACTTACCGCCTAATAAAGTGACTCCAAAGTATCTTGCAAAATGGGCACAGGATAAAGGAGAGAAATACGGATTTGAGGTCAATGTTCTAGGTCTCGAAGCATGCCGAATAGAAGGACTCGGTGCTTTTTTAGCTGTTGGAAAAGGAAGCCAGAATGAGCCACAATTTGTAGTAATGACTTATACTCCAAAAGAAGATATTCCTCATTTAAAGCATGTTGGCTTGGTGGGAAAAGGAATCACTTTTGACACTGGAGGTTTGAACATAAAAACGGCTGGAATGGTTCACATGAAGTGTGATATGGCTGGTGGTGCTGCAGTATTTGGAGCAATGCAATTGATCGCTGATTTACAATTACCCGTAAAAGTAACTGCTATCGTTCCTTGTGCAGAAAATTCAGTGGACGCAAAAGCATTTTTACCTAGCGATGTGATTCACAGTTACAACGGGACTTCAATCGAAATTATTGATACTGATGCAGAAGGACGTTTAGTCTTGGCAGATGGTCTTTCCTATCTAATAAAAAATTACAAGCCAGAATACATTGTGGATATCGCAACACTTACCGGAAGTAGTGTGGGGACGTTAGGCTATGAATGCGGTGCTTTATTTACCAATAACGATTCTATTTCAAAAAAACTGCAAGAAGCAGGAGATTCAGTAGGGGAGCGCCTATGGCAATTGCCACTTTGGGATGTCTACAAACAGGATATAGAAAGTGACATTGCAGATGTAAAAAACTATAGCGGAAAACCGGTAGCTGGCGCTATTAGTGCGGCTAAATTTTTAGAATATTTCACAAACGAGCATGCTGCTTGGGCACATTTGGATGTTGCTGGCGTAGCATTTGGCGACGATGAATTTGCAAAAAGCAAACATGCTACAGCATATGGAGTACATTTATTAACCAAGTTCATTGAAAATTTATAAGCTTATGCAAAATCCTAAAACTTTCATTTGTATTTCGAATTATTTCAAAGGGGCCGATTTTTTAATTCATTTAAAAAGCCTTGGCAACAAAGTCTACCTCATAACCAGTGAAAAACTGAGAGATAAACCATGGCCACATGATTCTATAGATGAAACCTTTTACATGCAAGGTCAGGATATCGATTGGAATCTAGAGCATTTATTATTGGGTGTTGGGAACTTAATGAAGTCAAATCAAATTGATGCCATTGTAGCATTGGATGATTACGATGTAGAAAAAGCAACCTATCTGAGAGAGAATCTGCGTATTGATGGTATGGGACAAACTACGGGACGTTACTTTAGAGATAAGCTGGCGATGCGTATGAGAGCAAAAAGTTGTGGCATTTCCATTCCTGCTTTTTGTTCTTTATTTAATGATCACGATATTAATACTTTTGCCGATACTGTTTCTCCTCCATGGGTATTAAAACCAAGATCGGAAGCCTCAGCCAATGGTATCATAAAAGTACACGATAAGGAAACGCTGTGGATCCATATTAATGAAATGGGGAATAACCGTTTCAAATACTTATTGGAACAATTTAAACCTGGTGCTGTTTATCATTGTGATAGTTTAATTTCAGATCGTAAAGTCATTTTTAGTTTGACTTCAAAATATTTGGCCACTCCGATGGAAATATCACAGGGAGGAGGCGTTTTTCGAAGCTCAAACATCCCATACAACTCTGAAGATGACAAAGCCATAAAAAAGCTAAATGAGCAGGTCATGAAAGATTTCGGACTGAAACATGGTGCCGCACATACTGAATTTATAAAAAGTGATGAAGATGGAAGAATATATTTCCTAGAAACATCATCTCGAGTAGGCGGAGCGCATCTGGCAGAAATGGTGGAAGCAGCTTCCAACATTAATCTTTGGAAAGAATGGGCCGCCATTGAAGACGCATTGGTAAGAGAACAAAAATATAAGTTACCAAAAGTAAAAAAAGGATATGCTGGAATTGTATTGACTTTGTCTAAATATAAAAATCCTGATTTATCTTCTTTTTCTGATCCAGAAGTTTGCTTTATAGTACCTTTGGATTACCATGCCGGATTAGTGGTTCAGTCTGATAAAAGTGAAAGAGTTTTAGAGTTATTAAATGATTATGTAGACCGTTTAGTCGCTGATTTTACTGTGGTGGTAGCGCAAGAAAAAGTATCAAAACTACATTAGTAGCAATAGATTAGATTTAAAAATAGAGTTATATTAAAAGATTCCGCATTCATGAAAAATTTTTTTGTTGTTATTTGTTCCTTAGTATTTATTTCGAATAGTTCTAACGCCCAAGGTCTTTTAAGTAAGTCGGAAATGGTATTTACCAAACAAGACAGTCTAAGAGGAAGCATTACTAAAGAAAGAGCGTGGTGGGACGTGAAGTACTATCATCTGGACGTTAAAGTGAATCCAAAAGACAGCACTATAACGGGTTCTAACACCATTAAATATAAAGTAGTAGAAGAGTACAACCGCATGCAAATTGATTTGCAAAAGCCTTTAGAAATTTACAAAGTAATTCAGGATGGAGTTGAATTAAAATACAGCAGAGAAGGCAATGCCTTTTTTATTGAGTTGGTCGCGCTTCAAAAACCGGGTACCATTAAAGAACTTACCGTTTTCTATGGCGGAAGACCAAAAGTTGCCGTAAATCCGCCATGGGACGGAGGGATTACTTGGAAGAAAGACAGCAACGGTAACCCATTTATTGCGTCTTCCTGTCAAGGATTAGGTGCTAGCGTTTGGTGGCCCAATAAGGATCATATGTACGACGAGGTAGAAAGTATGCTAATCAGTGTAAATGTTCCTGGAAATCTGACTGATGTCTCTAATGGACGATTAGTTAGCGTAAAAGAACTAAAAGATGGAACTAGGACGTTTAACTGGTATGTATCAAATCCAATCAATAACTATGGTGTAAATATAAATATTGGGGACTACGTTTCGTTCTCAGAGAAATACAAAGGGGAAAAAGGAAATTTAGATTGTAGCTACTATGTCTTGAGAGATAATTTAGCAAAAGCTAAAGAACAATTTAAAGATGTTCCTCGTATGCTGAAAGCTTTTGAGCATTGGTTTGGACCTTATCCGTTTTATGAAGACAGTTACAAGCTAGTAGAAGCTCCTTATCTAGGAATGGAGCATCAAAGTTCAGTTACTTACGGGAATGGCTTCAAAAATGGATACAGAGGCAGGGATTTAAGCGGAACAGGCTGGGGTCTTAAATTTGATTTTATCATTATTCATGAATCTGGTCATGAATGGTTTGCCAATAACATTACAGATAAAGATATCGCAGACATGTGGATTCATGAGAGTTTTACCAACTACTCTGAGAGTCTTTTTGTGGAGTATTATTACGGAAAAGAGGCCGGTAATGAATACGTTCGAGGAATCCGAAAAAATATTCAAAACGATAAACCCATTATTGGTCATTATGGTGTAAATAGTGAAGGCTCGAGTGATATGTACTATAAAGGTGCTAATATGCTACATACTTTGCGTCAAATTGTAAACGACGATGAGAAATGGAGAACCATACTAAGGGGTTTGAATAGCACTTTTTATCATCAAACAGTGACTACAAAACAAATTGAGGATTACTTGAGTACAGCGGTTGGAATGGAATTAAACCCTTTCTTTAATCAGTACTTAAGAGACACTAGAATACCCACATTAGAATATTTCTTTAAGGACAAAACCCTCGGATTTCGATGGACTAACTGTGTTACGGGCTTCAATATGCCACTAAAAATTACCATTAACGGCGTAGAAAAATGGCTCAAACCAACGACAGAATGGAAAAATGATTCTAGTATAGTGGAAAATCCACAACTTAAAATTGATGCAAATTTTTATGTAGCGGAATTTGATATTACAGAATAAAAATAGTTAATTTTACACAGGCATATTAAGAGCCAATTGTCAAATTCCTTTTGTTTTATGAAAAATTCAATTACATTACTATCGTTATTTTTGTTCTTCAGTATTGCTGTTTGTGGTCAAAACAGCACGGAAAATATAGAAGAGTCATTGGATAGTATTGAAAATCCTGAAATGGCTGCTCAAATTAATCTTGATTCAATAGCACTTCCTAAATCAAGTGAAATGCTAAGCGAAGATACTTTCTGGACACTAATTGAAACCTCGCTCAAGGAAACTACAAATCAAGAAGATCAGGAAATTTTTCTGGTTTCGGCAATCGAAAAATTGACTCCGCAGGAAATGATAGGATTTCGTTTAAGAACTGACCAGCTCCTTTATGACAGCTACAATCCGGAATTATGGTGTGCAGCTTATATTGTAAGTGGTGGTTGCTCTGATGGTGGATTTGAATATTTTAGATGTTGGTTAATTTCTCAAGGTAAAGAGGTGTTTTATAAAGTAAAAGCGAATCCTGATACTTTAATTACTGAGGTAGTTGAAGGCAAGGAATCCTATGAATTTGAAGGTTTTTGGTATGTAGCGATGAATGCATTTAAAAACACTACGGGTGAAGATTTGTATTCTTATATTGACTATGATACTTTCTTAACCAATGACGAAAATTATCCATTACTAAAATTTAACTGGAATCCAGATGAACCTGAAACAATGGGGAAAGTTTGCCCGGTTTTATTTCAAAAACTATGGAAATAAAATAATTACTTTTGAAACAAACCGATCGTTCCACCAACCCAGTCTTTGTCTTTATTGAATTTAACCCCAATCATTTCACCACGGCTCAAGCGCACTAGGTTACATAATAGAGTAGGAGCGACATCTTCTTTTTTCCAAACGCAAAGTATACGAACTTCTGCTTTTACCTTACCGTCAGGCGACTGTACAATGGGAATGTAGTTAACCTTTTTTTGCAGAATGTAAAGTTCTTTTTCTACAACAGCTTCAATATCTTCTTTTTTTACATGAAAAATAACACCTGTTCCCGAAAAAGAAAATAAAGGTTTTAAGACGTAATTTTCTAAATCCTCAGGGATTTTAGTTAATTCACTTAACAATGTCGTTTCTATAAAATACTTACCTTTTAAAAAAGGCAGTATGAATTTACTGATTCTGAAAAACCAATTTGGATGTCCTGCCCATTCGACATCAAGATCATCTGAGAAACTGAAATCTAGTTTCAAATCTGTACGCAAATCAAGTTCATCAAAAATTACTCTGTTATAAATCCGCTTTATAAGCACTACCTCATTATTTTCATTTTTATAAAACAGCTGTCTACCTTTTTTGATTACTTCAGTTACACAAACAATCGGTATTCCGATATCTCTTTTACAATAGTAAAAATCAATTTTTGTGTTTTGCTTTTCGGGCTCTATTTCGAGTAAAACAACATTTTCCTTAAGGTGATGGTTACAAATTACTTCCTCAACAATCTTCAGGTACTCTTGTGAGTTGATGCCATTAAAGAATGGAGTCAGCTCGTTAAGAAAAGGGTACTGATTTACAAATTTATCATATAGATTAGTCTGATAATTATACAAGGAAGGAAATCCTTGTACTTCTATCAACTTCGGAATTACAGCTCCGTTCTCTTCGCAGATTCCAAAGTCAATAGCCAAAAAATTGGTGTGCTTATCTTCATTTGGCACTTTGATATTTAATTCTAATGCTTTATATGTTAACGCTTTAAAACCTTCTTCTTGAATTAAAGCTATAACTTCATTGCAACCCTCTATTAATTGTTCTTTCAGTTGGTTAGATATAAAAAAAGGAGTTTCCCCTATTCGAAAAGTAGGTTTATAATCAAAATCAGAGGCGATATCATCTTGTAATTGCTGATATTTTTTTTCTGTGAATTGCTCATTAAATAGTTTTCGATATTTTGAAATCATAACGTCTAGCTGAGATTAATTGGAAATCATCTTTTTTGTTTTCATCAGGTCATTTATCGCCGTGCGAAGAAAATTGGGAATCAAAGTTTCGTTTGTTCTGTAGATTTTATCATCATCCAATAAATCTTCCAGCATATTTCTAAACTTTCTTTTCCCTTTCATCGCTTTTATTTTTTCCTTGGCATCCTTATTTCTCAGGTGAGAAATAAAACTTATGGGATCTGCTTCGGGATGAAATTGAGTTCCCACAAAATAATCTGTGAATCGTACGGCCATTATTGCGCGTTCGTATTGCACATGATCTCTTATTTTTTCTAGGGAAATAATTTTAGCTCCTTTTTTCTTAAAAACACTTAATTTAGGTTGTACCACTTGGTAATCTCTGGAATCAATAGCATAGAAAGGATCGCTTAAACCCTCAAAAAGAGGATCAGTTTCACCTTCTTTCGTTTTATGAATTGTCATAACACCGAAGGAAGTATCATTCCTTTTAGTAATTTCTGCCAGACCAAAGTGCTTACACGCCATCTGAAAGGAATGACAGATGAATAGTACATGCTTTTTTACTGGGTTTTCCAGATTCCATTTCGTTAAGGCATCAATAAATGCATAGTATTTTGTATCCCAAGTGCCGTCACCAATTAAAGGATTTCCCGGCCCTCCAGTAGAGATATAAATGTCGTATTGCTCGATTTCGGGCAATTCGCATTTTCCCCTCACATCATATATTTTGAAGCTTACAATAGGGCTAAATCTGTTTATTATGTCAATTGTACAGCGCATTCCCTGATTAGGTACTCCGTCGTACATGTCTAAAAGGGCAATTGTTATTTTTTTCTTATTCATGGGGCAATCTTTAATTGTAGTAATATGCAAAGGTAATCTAATAATTTACAACCCTTTAGTGAATTCATCGGTTATAAAATCAACCACTTTTGTAATGTCATTTGTTTTCTCAAATACTGCCAATTGTTTTGCTGCTCCAGTTCCGTTTTTCAAAATCTGATGTACATAATTAATTTGTTCACGGCTTCCTAATTCATCTACAACATCATCCACAAAATCCAATAATTCAAGAATCAACACTCTTGTTTCTACCTCTTTCTGAAGTCCGAAATCAATCATATGTCCTTCGATTCCATAGCGAGAAGCACGGAATTTGTTTTCTTTTATTAGTGCCAGTCTGTAAATATTGAAACTCATATTTTGCATATTCAGTTTATATAATTTAGCCACAACAGCTTGTATTACAGCTACAATACACATAGTCTCTTCAACCGTTAAACTCATATCGCAAATGCGAAATTCAATTGTGTCGTAAAAGGGATGCAAACGTAAATCCCACCAAATTTTCTTTGGATTATCGATGCAATTAGTATTTACCAAGGTGTCAAGAAAATTATCATAAGATGCCACCGAATCAAAATATTCTGGCAATCCCGTTCTGGGAAATTTATCAAATACTTTTGTTCTAAAGGATTTGTATCCCGTTTGTCTGCCTTCCCAAAAAGGAGAATTGGTCGACAGCGCAAAAATATGAGGTAAAAAATAGCAGGCTTGATTCATTAATTTTAAGCCTATTTCACGATTTTCGATCCCAACATGACAATGCATTCCAAAAATTAAATTAGAACGTGCCGCATCCTGTAACTCATTCACAATGGTATGGTACCGCGGATCATCAGTAATGGGTTGGTCTTGCCATTTCGAAAAAGGATGTGTTCCAGCGCCACCCACAATTAATCCTTGCTTATCTGCTAGTTCAACAATTTTAGTTCGCAGGAATTTAATTTCTTTTTCGGCCTCATCAACATTCGTACAAATATTAGTACCCACTTCCACGACAGATTGATGCATTTCTGCCTTTACCTGTTCGTTCAATATAATCTTGGCTCCATCAACAATTTTCGACAAATGCGAGCGCAGGTCTCTTGTTTCAGGATCTATAATTTGATATTCTTCTTCAACACCAAGGGTAAAAGCGGGTAGTTTTTTCATTTTTATTTTTTTTTAGGAGCAATTTACTTCGCCAGTTCGCTTCGTTCGTGTCCAGCTATTCGATACAATCCACCTCGTTAAAAAACGAGATTAAATTTTCTCTGCTATCTGGGCTAGGCATTCCGGTTTCTCACAATTTTATTTGCCCGCAACCGCGTCTTTCATAAATGTTCCCCAAGTCAGATTCATTTTTCCTGGCTTTTGTTTTTTTGCAGCAGCAATAGCCATTTTAGCCGATTCTTCCACTACCCATTCAAAATTTTCTGCACCTACAGAAGTTAATTCAGCATCGGGTGCAGGATTACCAAAATCAATTGCATAAGGAATACCATCACGCACAGCAAACTCGACCGTATTGAAGTCATAGCCTAAACCTTTACATAGTTTCAACGTGTAGTCTTTTACGGTTGCCAGTAATTTTTTATCCACTGGTGGACCATCAATTACATAACGCAAATGAGGTGCGTTTCTTGGTTCGTATTGCATGATTCTAACCGCTTTACCGCCCAGACAATACACTCTAAAATATTCAGTAAAAACAATCTCTTCCTGAAGCATCATTACCAGCTGACCAGTTTCCTGATGTTTCTCCCAAAATTCCTCTTTGTTTTCAAGACGGTATACATTTTTCCATCCTCCACCAGAGTACGGTTTCATGTAAGCAGGGAATTTTATGTAATCAAATATTCCTTCCCAGTCCATTGGGTATTTTAAGTTTCTGAATGATTTTCCAGTCGTATCTGTTGGGTGTTCCGCAGAAGGTAGTAAAACTGTATTGGGTAACGGCACTCCAAGTGTATCTGCTAATGAGTTATTAAAAAATTTATCATCGGCACTCCACCAGAAAGGGTTGTTAATGACATTTGTACCCGTTAAAGCGGCATTTTTCAGATACGCACGATAGAAGGGAACATCTTGAGAAATGCGGTCGATAATGACTGCGTATTCTCCATCTTTATTTTGAACTACTTTATCGATCGAAACTGCTTCTGCAATAATTCCTTTTTCGTTTTTTGAATTAACACGGTCTATAAATGCTTGAGGATAGGTGTCTTCCATTCCAAATAAAATTCCAATTTTTTTCATTTTTTATCTATTTTACCTTATTAATATTTTTTTACGTTTAATTTCTCGTTCTAAAAAAACTTGATTTGGGTTAAGTAATGTGGAAACATTTCCTTCCATATCGGCCAGTCATGATTTCTGTCCTGACGAATATCAAGCCAGTGGTGTACGTTTCTTTGACTTAATACTTTGCTTAATTTCAGATTGGCATCAAAACAAATATCCCAATTAGAAGTACCCAGAACAATATCCATTTTCCATAATTCAGGATCTTCTAATCCATATAAGTAATCCTCAGGACTGTGATAAAAAACATCGTCGTTATGAAAACCATCCAGAAAGCTTTTTATATTAAAAGCACCACTCATAGAAAACATATGACTAACATAACCGGGATGTCTAAAAGCAAAATTGGCGGCATGATATCCTCCAAAACTGCAACCGGCAACGGCAACTTTCCCCGACGGTGTATTGTTTTTTACTTTTTCAACAATTTCATGGCAGATCATTTTGTCATAACGCACATGGTTTTCGATGCGATGAACAGGATGAATGTGTTTGTTATAAAAGCTGTCTTTATCAACACTATCTGGACAAAATATTTGTATTAATCCTTGCCTCCATATACCATTTAGCAGATTCTATCAAACCCATGTCTTTATTTTCATGATAACTTCCCATTGAAGTGGGAAATAGGATAACCGGGTATCCGGAATGCCCAAAAACTAACATCTCAATCTCCTTATTTAGGTTAGGAGAATACCACTTGAAATATTCCTCTTTCATATATTTTGCTTTTAACAATAATAACGAAAATATTCTTTCAAAGAGGAGAAAATACATAGCTAATCTCCTTTTTTACATTAAAAATAGTATGAATCCTTAAAGCATTAGATATTTTGATAATTATCGAGTTAAAGCTTGATATAAATGAGAATGTGAGAACAAATTCAATGACACTTCTACTTTAATTTACACTAAAAGGATGTCTAATTTCTATAAAATCAACCTTTTACAGCCTTTACTCCTTAGTGGAGACGGCTTCAAACAATTGAATCTGACTTTTTAATCTTTCAATTAACATATTCATCATTCTTTTGTTGAGATTTGAGGAATTCTTGATATAGAATAAGTATTCTTCTGTTGTGAATAAGCCGATTACCATTCCCTTTAATGTATTACGGTATTTTATGTCTTTTTGAACTGTATTTTCAATGCTAACCAGTTTCTTTTCGCTAGTTTGAGAATAAAAATCGCCCTTGTGTTTAGCCAAATAATTTCTAAAAGAAGCTATAAATAAATCATTTTGCAGCTTTAAAATTGGTCGAAGCACCTCGTTTTGGAACATTTCCTCGGATGAAGATTGTGTACTGACACTTCCTATTGTTACTCCACGGAATTCTACTAAAAAAACATCTCTTGGTTCCATTTTTTTTTCTTTAAAAATATAAAAAAATCAACGGAGATAGGTTACTTTAGCATTATTAAATAAAAAATATGCGATTTCACACTAGAAAATGGATAAAACCAGAAGACCTGAACCCAAATGGAACTTTATTTGGAGGGCAATTATTAGCTTGGATTGATGAAGAATTGGCTTTATATTCTATTATTCAATTAGAAAACCAAAGAGTAGTGACCAAATACATGTCGGAAATTAATTTTAGAAGCTCTGCAAAACAAGGAGATATTATCGAAATTGGTATTGATGTGGTGAAGTTTGGAACTACATCCCTTTCTCTAAAATGCGAGGTTCGAAATATGATGACCCGCGAAACCATTATTTCTATAGCCAATACGACTATGGTCAACTTAGGAGCAGATGGTAAACCTAAAGCGCACGGTAAAACAGAGATTGAATTTGTAAAAAACCGCCTTTAAAAGAAATTACTTAGAAAAACTATTGAGTATTTCCATTGCTTTATTAATATCTTTTTGGTCAACAAATATATGGTCATGATAGTAGCCGGCTACTACATTGCAACTGATCTCTTCTTGAGAAAGGGCATTCGAAAATGCGGCAGTTAAACCCACAGCCTCCAGCGAGGAATGAACCGTTAGCGTGATCCACGCCATAACAGAGGTATATTCGAGGTTTGAGGAATCAGCGCATTCTTTTTTAAGAATAATAGTAGTTGCTTCTTCTTCCTTGAAAAGCATAACAATGACATTCAAATCGATACTTTCAAGTGAATTAATAACACAAAAAACATAATCCCCTTCAATATGCTTGGGTTTCATTGTTTTTAGCAATGTTTCTAAGTCTTTTTCTCCAGCCATAGTGTTTTTATAAATTTGTTTTTCAATTCATAAGCTAGTCTAAATTCAGCATCATTTAGATAATAGAAGCTAAACAAATGATTACAACGTAGGTAATGTTATTATTTCAAGTAATACTTAATTAAAATAGTACGCAGATTTTTGCTAAAATCGGTTAGAAAATCTGCAAAATAGGCACAAAAATAAATTAATATTCCTGAACTTAATACTATCCTTTAATTTGAAGTTCTTTTTCGATCATCCGTTTCCAGAATAGCATATTCAAAATTATCAGACCAACCAGATTTCAATGGCAGTAGCTGTCTTCCTCGCCCTTCTCGTAACATTCCTGCCTTTTCAAGTACTTTAATAGAACCAATATTGTCTACGGCACAACCTGCCTGTATTCGATGCAATTTTAAATCCTCAAACCCAAAATCGAGAATACGGTTTAATGCTTCTGTTCCATATCCTTTTCCCCAATAATCTACATGTAATTTATACCAGACTTCTCCTCGTCGGTACTTCTTAGCTCCTAATTTAAGTCCAAACAAACCAATGAATTGATTAGTTGTACTTTCTTCTATTGCAAAAGTATAGATTTGAATATCTTCTTCCTGATTTGCTGCAATCCAAGGGGTGATTATGCTGCTGGTTTCGGCACTATTTTCAGGAATTCCTAACGCATTAAACTCATCGGTTTCTGGTAAAGAATGCAAAATATGAATTGCATCTAAATCACCATTGTCAATTAATCTCAGTTTTAATCGGAGACTAATGAGTTCCATTTTTTTTGGTAAAAGCATTAAGATAAAATTTTATTGAAGAAAATCATTATTAGAAGGCAATTCATATAACTCTAGTCCAAAGAAAGGTACCGATGCAATTATATGGTCAAAGATATCAGACATGATGTATTCATAATTTTGCCATTGTTTGTCACTTGTAAAAGCATACACTTCTAAAGGAACTCCCTGTGCGGTCGACTGCAATTGACGACAGAGTAGGAGTAGGTCTTTATTTATCGCCGGATGATTGTTCAGGTATTGCGTAATATATTTTCTAAACAGCCCTAAATTAGTAATATTTCGGCCATTTATAGCCAGCGATTTATCAATCGCATTATCGCTATTGTATTTATCGACTTCGGCCATTCTGGTGTCAATAAAGTCGCTAATAAGTGTGATTTTCTTCAGCTTTATCAACTCCTCGTTATTCAGGAAATGGATGCTACTCGTTTTAATAAGGATGTGTCTTTTTATACGTCGCCCATCAGAATGAAACATCCCGCGCCAGTTTTGAAAAGAATCTGAACTCAAGCTATACGTTGGAATAGTCGTAGTTGTATTGTCAAAATTTCGAACTTTTACCGTGGTCAGGTTGATTTCGATTACATCCCCGTCAGCACCAAATTTAGCCATGGTAATCCAGTCACCTATTCGAATCATATCGTTTATAGACACTTGGACACTAGCTACGAAACCTAAAATAATATCCCTAAAAATTAATATAATCAAAGCAGATACGGCCCCAAAAGTCGTTAAAAGCTCAGTATGACCTATTTCAAATACGCGTGATATGATGATGATGATCCCAACGATCCATAACATAATCATAATAACCTGAATGAAGCTATCGATGGGTTTATCGCTGTATCGGGGTTTTAGTTTTAGATAATCCCGTAAGGCATTAAAAATGGTACGAATAATCCAAAGTACTAAAATAACGATATAGATTCCTACTAATTTTCCAAAAACGCTTTCCCAATACTCATAACGCTCCAAAATGACAGGAACAGACTTATAAATGAATAGCAACGGAATTAAATGCGCAATGTATTTGGCTGTTTTGTTAGTTACCAATAAATCATCAAATTTCGTTTTGGTTTTTCGAGCTATAAAAATCATTATAGTCACCAGCAAAAGTCGGAAAACGACATAGATGCTGTAAGCCAAAATGCAGAGTAGTGCTATATTAAGAAATAGACTTAAATAGGACGCAAAACTGTATCCTAAACCCCATTTTCGGAATATTGGATAAAAAAAAGTGAATATTTTTATTATAAGTTTAAGCATTTACACAGTATTTCTTCTCTACATAAAAAGTACCAAATGGAATAAGAGAAGCTAATTGAATAAGAGAAAAAGTTTTAAAATCCCAATTTTGAGGTTTTCTTAATATAAAAGCTAATATTACATAGCCTATAAATAATACACCATGACTCATCCCTATAGGATAAAGTAAGGTTTTATAAAGATCAAAATTATTGGGTTTGATGAACAACATATTCGAGAATAAAACCAAATAAGAGATTCCTTCTAGAATCGCTACCACCTTAAAAATTTTGAGCATTTACTTTATTTTTAGTATTTATGGGCAAAATTAAGTAATTATGATTGAATTTATAGCTATTCCATCTTAAACTCTTTTACTTTTGTAACCTGAACTTTTTAAAATGAGCAAACGCGATTTAAAAAAATACCTGAACGAACTTACAAAAGAGCAACTTGAAGAGCAGATTCTCGAATTGTATGAAAAATTTAGTCCTGTAAAAGTGTATTATAATTTTGTGTTTAACCCAAAGGAAGAAACACTCCTGCAGGAATGTAAGCTTAAGATTTCTAATGAGTATTTTCCAATACAAACGGCTGCCAGGAAGCGTAAAAAACCAAAAATGCGTCGTTCTGTCGCCCAAAAGTACATTAAGCACTTTATCACTTTGGGCGTAGACCCGTTTGTAATAGCAGATGTGATGCTGTATAATATCGAAATCGCCCAAGCTTTCTCCTCCGAAAATACCATCAAACAAGAACTCTTTTTTAAAAGCATGTTCAATTCTTTTGAGCAGGCAGTGGTTTTTATGATTGCAAATGGGGTTCTTAACGAATTCAAATCTAGAATCAATGCGATTCATAAGGAAACGATTACACAAAAGTGGAAAAATGAGCCGGAATTTGACGCAATCATCGAGAGATTCGAGTATTAGTAAGCTCCCCATAACAGAAATTTCTTCAATCCCTCCCTATATTTTAAATTAAATATAACAGAATTACTGTTTTTTAGGCGTATTTTTGCAAAAACCCAACAAAATACAATGTTTGAAAATACTATAGAAATAGAAAAAGAAGACAGAAAAGAACTCTATGGATACCAAAAAGGAGATATTGATTCCATTTTTGAACGAATAGACAATGCACCAAAACAACATCACCTGTTGTATCAACTGCCTACCGGTGGTGGTAAAACGGTTGTATTCTCTGAAATCGTTCGACGCTATTTATCTAAAAGTAACAATAAAGTAGTTGTTTTAACACACAGAATTGAGCTGTGTAAACAAACTTCTAAGATGTTAAAAGGTTTTGGCGTAAAAAACAAAATTATCAATAGTAAGGTAAAAGACCTTCCAGACCAAAACGAATATTCTTGTTTTGTGGCCATGGTAGAAACGCTGAAAAACCGTATCAATGATGAAAAACTTCATTTAGATAATGTAGGACTAGTAATTATCGATGAGGCGCATTACAACTCATTTAGAAAATTATTGAGTTCTTTTACTAATGCATTTATCCTGGGAGTTACAGCAACCCCTTTGAGCTCAAATATTAAACTGCCAATGCACGAAAGCTACGATGAATTAATCGTAGGGGATACCATCAATTCATTGATTGAAAATGGTTTCTTGGCAAAAGCAATAACATACAGTTATGATGTAGGACTTACGTCGTTGAAAGTCGGAATTAACGGAGATTACACCGTGAAATCATCTGATGATTTGTATACTAATATGGCAATGCAAGAGAAATTACTGCATGCTTATACAGAGAAATCTTTAGGTAAAAAGACCCTGATTTTCAATAACGGAATCAATACGTCTCTATACGTTTATGAAACGTTTAGAGAAGCAGGTTATCCTATCCGTCATCTTGACAATACCAGCAGCGCTGAGGAACGTAAAGATATCCTACAGTGGTTCAAGAAAACACCAGATGCGATTTTGACTTCGGTTGGAATCCTTACCACTGGTTTTGATGAGCCGACCGTGGAAACTATCATCCTGAACAGAGCAACAAAATCGTTGACATTATATTACCAAATGATTGGTCGTGGATCTAGAAAACTGCCTAACAAGGATATGTTTACCGTGATCGATTTAGGAAATAATGCAGCCCGTTTTGGTTTGTGGAGTGAGCCTGTGAACTGGCAGCATATCTTTAAATCACCAGAGTTTTATCTAGAAAATTTACGAGATGATACGGAGATAGAATTGTATTTCAAATACTCAATGCCACCAGAATTACGTGCTAAATTCAGTAAAACAGCCGAGGTAGGGTTTGATGTCGATGAAGAGCACAAACTTATCATTGCCCAAAACTTGCGTTCAAAAGTAGTTTTAGACAAATCGCTAGAGCAGCATTCTTCGATGTGTGTAGATAATACTGAAACATTGCAAGAAGCAAAATCATTGTCACGCGAACTGGACGACGATATTGACTGCCGTATCAAACGCTATTCTAAATGTTTGAGTCAGTGTAGTAAAAACTACCGCGAATGGCTGGTTGATGATTACAAATTAAAAATGACATTAATGATCGGGAAGAAGTATCGTGAGAAAATCATGAACGAACCTGATGAAGATTAATATAAGGAGCTAATCCTGCTATTCGTTTCAATCTCTTGTGCCGTCCCGAAGTTTCGGGACCGCCATAAGAGGATTTTCACTTCTATCAGGGCTAGGGATCCAGTACACAAAACAACTATTTTTTTTAAAATAATAAATCCAAAAAAATGCCAAAACAATTCTCTGATTTAGGGATTTCAGCACCAATTCTAAAAGCAATTTCTGAATTGAAAATTGTTGAACCCACAGAAATTCAGCTTAAAGCAATTCCGCTACTTTTAGCAAATACAACTGATTTAGTTGGGCTTGCTAAAACCGGTACCGGAAAAACGGCTGCTTTTGGATTGCCTCTTTTACAATTAATAGATCCCTCTTTACCTACGGTACAAGCGCTAATTCTGGTTCCTACAAGGGAATTAGGACATCAGATTTTTAGAAACCTAGAAGATTTTGCAAAATACCTTCCAGAAGTTTCTATTGCAGCGACTTGCGGTGGAATCCCAATAAAGCCGCAAATCGAACGCCTAGCTGCACCTACACATATTGTGGTAGCAACACCGGGTCGTTTAATTGATTTAATACAGCGCAAAGCAATCAATCTTAAGGAAACCAAATTTCTTGTATTAGATGAGGCTGATGAAATGGTGACTATCTTGAAAGAAAGCCTAGATGAAATTATTGCCGAATTACCTAAGGAACACAAAACATTATTGTTTTCGGCTACAATGCCGGGAACTATAAAACAGTTGATCCAGAACTACTTGAATAAAAATGTAGTTCAGGTAAGCGCTAATATGGAAACAGTAGGAAATCAAGGAATTGATCATGAGTATATTGTGGTGGATCCTATTGAAAAACTAGATGTTTTAATGCATTTCCTGAATTCAAAAGAAGGAGAACGCGGAATCATATTTTGTAAGACCAAAGCAGCGGTAAATAAACTGGCTAAAAACTTAGCAATAAACCGTTTTTCTTCGGGAGCTTTGCACGGTAG
The DNA here is from genome assembly GCF_041431375.1 of Flavobacterium sp. Arc3. NCBI lineage: Bacteria > Pseudomonadati > Bacteroidota > Flavobacteriia > Flavobacteriales > Flavobacteriaceae > Flavobacterium > Flavobacterium sp. Arc3. The sequence continues at coordinate 41,659 of NZ_JASMRI010000026.1, forward strand.
CTTATCACAGGGAATTAGAGACCGCATCATGGAGCAATTTCGTGAGGGACACATCAATATCTTAGTAGCGACAGATTTGGCTGCTAGAGGAATTGACGTAAAGGAAATTTCGTATGTGGTTAATTACCATTTGCCTGATGTGTATGAAGCTTACGTACACCGTAGCGGAAGAACAGCCAGAGCAGGAGCAAAGGGACTTTCATTAACGGTATTACAAGAAGAAGAGGTAAAAGAAATCGCCGACTTTGAAAAAGAGCTAGGTATTAAATTCACCGAATTCAAAAAACCAAGCGCGCTAAGCATCGAAGAAAATAATACTCTTTTATGGGCAAAGCAAATATTCAAAACTAAACCCAACCATGAAGTGGATGCAGAATTGAAAACTAAAATTAAAACCGTTTTTCATCATTTGACAAAGGATGAATTGATCGAAAAGCTACTGGCTAATTATTTGTTACAAAACAAAAACGAACCAGTAGAAAAACCGGTAAAAAGACAAAAAATGAAATAGTACTTTTGCTGTTTTATACATGAAAAACCATTGCAATGCTTAAAGAAGCGAGGCAATGGTTTTTTTATGGTTTATATCAATATCAAATGGGAAAATGAAAACAACTTTAGTTAAATCTGTTGTAAATCTATTATAACAACAATAACTAGTTTTATACCTCGTTATTTATTCTAACAATAACTAGTTTTATACTTAGTTATGAATTAAAAGGATTTTAACTCATGAAGAAAATGACAATGGCGGCAGTTGCCGTATTACTTATTACATCAACCATTTTTAGCCAAACTACAAACAAGATTACCGATTCAGGCACTGTAAAATATCAGTTTGAGAATCTTATTGATAAATCAAATAATTTTCAGGGCTATAAAGTGATTAAAGCTACTTCGATACTTAAATTACAATCTAATGTTCTAGACTCTCTTGCCGTTTCAAAAAAGAAGCTTGTAGCTAATACAGACTTTCTGAATTCGCAGAAACGACTTATTGAAAGTTTACAAACGAAATCAACCGCCTCAGAAACTGTTGTTACCAACTTAATCTCTGAAAAGGAAAGTATTTCGCTTTTTGGAATACAATTTGAAAAAACGTTTTTTAAAACATTGTTTTTCCTTATTGTTATTGGATTGATCGCTGCACTGTTATTTTTCATCTTTAAATTTAAACAAAGTAACATCATAACCATAGAAAGTAAGTTGGCGTTACAACAGTCTGAAAAAGAATTTGAAATCTATAAGGAAAAAGCTTTGGAACGCGAACAGAAAGCAATGCGCAAACTGCAGGATGAATTGAATAAAAAGAAAAAAGAATTCTCTGTGGCTCCATCTCGTGGCTAAAAGAGTAACCTTTGAAAACCTAAGGTCCATCAAACAATAATAGAAAATTTAAAAAAGGGCTGTTGAAAACGTATCAACAGCCCTTTTTTTATGGCTATCGCTACGTAATATTCAGGCATCCTAAAAATTTAGTGTTAGAAAGCGAACGCTAAAAGCCACACTCGCTTACAGTTTCTTCACGGAGTGAACTCCGGCCTAAATGACAAAGCACATCGCTGGGATATAGCAAGGCAACTATGGCGCAAGCGGCTCAAACGACAAAAAATTGAAACAGTACTTTATCTGTTTTAGAATTGATAAACTATTGCCTGCGATTCAAGTAGCCGTGATATGGCTTTTTTGTTTTATTAGATTTAATTAAGATGTCAGAATAGTGGTACGCAATTAGTAGTTTGTATTAAACTTTTTATATTTTAGTTCGAAAATTAAATGGGAGGGTTATGGCGTAAAACATCCCTTTTTAGGATGTATTAGAGCCATTTTGTACTAACAATATACAATTTATAACAAATATGAAAAATCTCCTTATTTTAATAACTAAATGACAATTCGGTTGACAAAAAGTCTTCCTTATTAACATTTTTGATTTGGTAGAATTAAGTACCTTTGCCCTCAAAAAAAGTTGTTCTTCTTTTCAACTTTTAATACTTCATAAAATAAAAAAATGGCAGATCAACTTAAAGAACCAGGAATACTCAAAAGTCAATATGTTCCAACTACAGAATTTTATAGTCAGATAATTGATGGTTTACAAGATTATTCCATTTTCACCCTAGATAATGAATTAAAAATTAATAGCTGGAGTTCAGGATCCGTTTCCATTTTCGGATATGAACCGGACGAAGTTTTAGGTAAAGCTTTTGACATCATTTTTACAAATGAAGATAAAAAAAATGGAATTCCTAAGAAAGAAATTGATCAGGCATTAAAAGAAGGCAGGGCAGTAGATAACAGGTGGCATATTTGTAAAGACGAAAGCACATTTTATGCTTACGGTTTAGTTTTTCCAATAACGGGTTTAGATGGAGAAATGTTAGGCTATGTCAAGATACTGCGTGACCTGACAGAAAGAAAGAATGCTGAAGATTCTATTAAAAATTATGTTAAAGAACTGGAAGAATTGAATACACATAAGGAAAACGTCCTTGCCATTCTCTCACATGATTTACGAAGCCCTTTGGCATCAATTATTGGAACAACCAAATATTTGAAAGATAATTTTGAAAAAATGAAGCCTGAAACATTAAAGCAAATGCTAGAGCTTGTTCATGACTCTTCCATTGCCGAATTGAACATGTTGGACAGTTTAGTGGATTGGGCAAGAATTAAATATGCATCAGAAATATTTACTCCCGCAGAAATTGAACTTGGAAAATATGTAGATGAGACTTTTAATAAGTTGGGGGAAATTGCAAATGTGAATGCAATAAGTCTTCATAACGATATTAAAGAAAATGAAACTGTTTTTGCAGATGAGAAAATGTTACTTTCTATTTTGCAAAACTTAATTTCAAACGCTTTACGTCATACAAAATCGGGAGGAAAAATTACAGTTTCGGCAAAAGAAAATGAAGATAAAGATAAACTTATTATAGAAGTTAAAGATAATGGCATTGGAATGTCGAAAGAAATAACGAAAAATCTTTTTACCGCACAAATGGCTTCTCTTTCAAAAACAAGAGCTGAAAATAAAGGAGCCGGAATTGGGTTATTATTAGTAAAAGGTTTTTTAGAAAGAAGCGGTTGTGAAATCTGGGCGGAAAGCATAGAGGGCGAAGGCTCTTCTTTTTATTTTACGTTACCAATAAATAAACCTGTAGACAAAATGGACAGCCTGAATAAACTCGACGTTAATTAAGAATTTTATTTCATAATTCTTGATTTAAGATTGATAAAAAACGTTTGCCAACTCTATATGTAATTTATGCTCAAAACCCGAGCACTGGGATATAGCAAGGCGACGATAGCGCGGATTCAAAAGTGTGTAGTCGTGCTAAAAAATGAAATACTGATTTTACTGTTTTAAATTGAAAAACCATTGCAATGCTAGAAGGAGTAGGGCAATGGTTTTTTTTAGTTTCCTATTTGATGTATTATAGTATAGTTTTTATATTTTAGTATAAAAATAAAACAGCTACTTTGTGGCACAAAGCCGATCTTTTTTGGGTGGATAATAGCCGTTTTAGTACTAGTATAAATGCGTTATCCGTAATTTGACAATGCTCACAGACCGACAATAGACTTACAGAAATTTAATATGAGTAAAATCTTTATACTAATTTTAGCTTCATTTGCTTCTCTTCAATCTTTAGCTCAAAACACGAATGATCTGCGGCAAAAAATAGATAAAATTATTCTAGCAAAAAATGCAACTGTTGGCGTTTCTATTAGAGGAATTGAAGACAAAGACACTTTAAATATCAATGGGAATTTAAACGCACCTTTAATGAGCGTTTTTAAATTTCATATCGCACTAGCAGTTTTAAAGCAAGTTGATAAAGGTAAACTCTCTTTAACACATAAAATATTTATAAAAAAAGAAGATTTACATCAAGGCACTTGGAGTCCAATAAGAGATGATTTTTCAAATGGAAATCTACATATAACATTAGACAGTTTGTTGAGATATACGGTTTCTCATAGCGACAATAATGGTTGCGATATACTTCTCGACTTAATTGGTGGTACGGAACCGGTTCAAAAGTTTGTCCATAGGCAAGGAATAAAAAACTTTACGATTAAAGTTAATGAGCAGCAAATGAGAACCTGGGAAAATCTCTATTTGAATACGACAACACCACTTGCAACAACAGCGCTATTGTATAAGTTTTACAAAGGTAAAATTCTAAAAAGGGGGACAACAGAGTATTTGTATCAAATAATGGTCGAAAGCTCAAGAGGACTTTCTTGGATGAAAGCAGGGCTTCCTGAAGGAACTGAATTAGCGCACCGAACAGGAATGTCAGGAACTAACGAACATAATTTAAGAGTGGCTATGAATGACGTTGGAATTGTAAAACTGCCAAACGGAAAACATTTTATAATTTCGGTGTATTTAAAGGATATCACGGGGGAAATAGAAGAAACTGAAAAAATTATTGCCGACATAACAAGAGCAACTTGGAATTATTTTACAAATAAATTATGATACAAAAATCAATAGAACGTTTAGCCATTTTATGTCAATCCATTCCACCGTTGTTAATTGAAATAGACGACTTGATTTTTTCTAATAAACTAAATGCTTAAAAGTGGAGGAAGAAAGAAATATTAGGTCACTTAATAGATAGTACAACAAATAATCACGAACGTTTTGTGCTTTCTCAATTTAAAATATTCCTACGATTATATACGACCAAAACAATTGGAATAAATACAATTACTATCAGCAAATTGACAAAAACCAAATTACAGAATTTTGGACACTTTACAATAAGCAGTTAGTTGTATTGATTAAAAACACTTCAAGTGAAAATATTACGAGAATGCGTAACTAGCGATGGCAAAGCGTATACAATTGCGTTTTCTTTAAACAATACTGGAAGATTTAGAAAAGGGCTGTTGAAACATTTCAATAGCCCTTTTTTAAATTCATTTTTGTCTAATATTCTGGCATCCCCAAATTAAGTGCTACGAAGTGATTACTAAAACGCTTGAGAACAGAGTATAATTGCGCACAATCGTTACGTTATTCCTACTGCAATACAGTTAAAATCTGACTCACTAAAATGTAAAGGCATCACTTAGAATTTATCCTTGAAATTGAAATAACGAATAGTAAATCGTATTTTGCAGAATATATACCTTCAATAAATTTATAAATGGATAAAATAACTTTTACTATATTAGGACTGGGTAGCCGAAGTACTTCCTTTTATTTAACAGAATTAAATAAATTGTACCATCAGAAAAAAGGGGGGTATAGCACTTGTCCATTTCTTTTATTGAATGCAAATTTCGACAGAATCAATTCCCTTTTACCCAATACTTCAGAATCATTAGACGCAGTCATTAAATATTATATTAGTGAAATTGAAAAAATGGATATTGAAAGTATTTTGATACCTAATATTACACTTCACGAAACGATTGATAGACTTGCAATCACAAAGAAAATACTTCACCCAATTCATTTAACCGCATCAAAAATTAAAAATAACAACTGGCATGAAGTTATTTTATTTGGTTCTCTATTTAGTATGAAATTTGATTATATCCGGTCCATTTTTAATTCAAACGGTATAAAAACAATACTTCCTTCAGAAGAAGACATGTTGTTTATCGATGAATTTCGCAAGCAGGTTTATAATGAAACAGAAACTAAAGAATTGATTAAAAACTATTATTTGCTTATTGAAAAATATACTGCCAACACTCCCGTGGTTTTGGCTTGTACTGAACTGTCTATTTTTAAACCTTTGGCTAATAAAAACCTTTTAGACATGGCATTAGTACAAATGGAAGCGGCAGTAAGTATTATAAAGTAGATAAAAATGCTGCTAATACTATTTTCCTGTTTAGAAGAAGCTTGTAAAAGACCACATAAATAACCATTAAAAATGATCAAATAAATAATAAAATACTAGCTAAAACTTCAGGGAATCTCGGTTTTAAAGGCGTGTTTTTCAGTAGGATTCTGTGTTAACATTAATAAAAAAACGAAATTATGATTGACAATAAGTTTAGTTTAGGTTTCTTTCCCACTCCATTACAAGAGTTAAGTAAATTATCAAAAAAATATCCTGACTACAAACTCTTCATTAAAAGAGATGAAAATACGGGTTTAGCTTTTGGTGGGAATAAAACTAGAAAATTAGAGTATTTAATCAAACAAGCTCTTGATGAAAATTGTGACACCATAATCACAGCTGGAGCACAGCAATCTAATCATTGTAGGCAGACTGCTGCCGCATGTGCAATCGCTGGACTTAGATGTCATTTACTTTTGGGAGGTGAAAAACCAGACGTATATGATGGGAATTTATTGCTATCGTCAATCCTAGGAGCCGAAATCCATTTTACAGCTGAAAATAGGAAAGGAGAAGATGGAGAAATATTGAAAACCAAAATTGAGAACGAAGGAAGGAAATGTTTCGTAATTCCATACGGAGGTTCTAATTTTGCGGGAGCTATGGGATTCGTTACTGCCGTTAAGGAATTAAAAGAGCAATTAATTGAACAAAAACTAAAGATTGATTATATCTTTTTTGCCTCAAGTTCTGGAGGGATGCAAGCCGGACTAACTCTAGGAAAAGAGGTCTATCAATTAGATTCAGAGCTTATTCCAATAAGTATAGACAAAGAGGAATTAAATGGACTTTCGCTCGAAGAAGCAGTTTTAAATCGAATAGAGGTAGGTGCTCTAAAATTGAACGTCAATAAAAAATTCAATCTTTCAGATATTAAATTAATTAGGGATTATGATAAAGAGGGCTATGGTGTAGTCACTACTAATGAAATTAATGCCATCAGTGAACTAGTTAAAAATGAAGGCGTTTTATTAGATCCTGTTTATACAGCTCGAGCTTTTTATGGAATGCTTGATTTCTTAAATAAAAAAAGAATTCCTACTAACACTAATATTCTATTTTGGCATACCGGTGGACTACCCGCCATTTTCAAATATGCTAATGATCTACAATAATTTATACCTATCAAAATAAAATGAATTACACTAACGAAAACATTTCTGTAGTAATGCTTGGAGCAAGTGGTGCTGTAGGAACACAAGTTGTGAAACGGTTCCTAAAGTCAAAACAACCTAAAAACTTGATCCTATTAGGAAGACGTTCTATTGATACTATACAAGCTGATTTTGTACAACAGCATGAAATTAATATTTTTGATCCTAACTCTTATGCTCCTTTTGTGAAAAATACATCCGTTGCCATCTGTACTTTAGGCGTGGGCGAACCCTCAAAAATGAGCAAAGAAGAATTTCTGAAGATAGACAAACAGGCCGTTCTGGATTTTGCTCAAATATGCAAAAAAAATGGGGTCCGACATTTTGAGCTTTTATCTTCTGTTGGAATAAGCGCTACTTCTTCTAACTTTTTTTTGAGAAGCAAAGGAGAATTGGTGGCCGAATTAGAAAAACTTCAATTTGCTCGCTTGAGTATTTTTCAACCTTCAATGATTTTAACACCTACCAACAGATATGGAATTTCACAAGCTATTGTATTAAAAGTATGGCCCAAACTAAATTTGTTTTTACATGGAAACTGGCTAAAATATAGAGGTATAGCAGTAGAAAAATTAGGTGTGGCAATTGCTGAGAACATTTTTTCAAATGGATCTGGATTAGAGATTTTGCAATACGAAGACTTTAATAGAATTAGCGAGCGCGGCTAAAAACGTGTAGCAAGTCCTCATCCAAATAATAAAATAAGAATTCCTTTTCGAAAAAGCAAAATCTGATTCCAAGAAAAGTTCCAAACGATCAACACGATTTAGTGATTTATTTTAAAATTTTTATATTTTAGCCTAAGCATAAATAAATCATTTAAGATGAAAATCATAAGCTTGCTCACTGTATGTGAATCAATAACAAACTTTTAAGGTGAAAACAATAAGATTGTTTTTTGCTTTAGTTATTACATTATTAAGTGTAGACAGCTATTCACAAAATTCTAATGAATTTAGATTGTATTTTGGAACATCTGACGCTGAACTTTTGAAAGAACCTATGCTTGGGGGAGCCGGATATCAAAATGAAAAAATTAATGAATTTGGAATAAAGTATTTAAGACAATTTTCTCCTGGTTTTTCGATTGAAACTGGAATTAATTATTCTAAAAGGGATATAAAAATAACACCTGAGTTTATGGGAACCGCCATTCAGTCACGATATGAAAAGCTAGAAATTGTATCGGTTGCAATTTATGCAAATTATACATTTTGGAGATACATTTTTGTAAACGGAGGGCCGATTATAGATTTTCAATTATCTGATAATTCAACTGACTCTGAGTCCGGAATTGGATTTGGTATAGGAGTTGGTGCAAAATATAACTTTAGTAAGTTTTTAGTGTTTATCAATCCAAATTTAAAAAGACATTCTATACTTTCATTTGAAAAAGAGAATTACGATCAAAATTTAACCGAATTTGGAGTGCAAATTGGAGTCGGTTATAAATTTTAGCTTAAGTTTTAAATTCAAAAAAAAGACTAAACATCTAAATATTAAAGCGTTATACCTATTCTAAATACTATTATATACTCCAAAATGAAACAACCAATAGTAAATCAATAGTACCATAGTTATTTCCTATTTCGAAATTTAATAGCTTCCCTTAAAAAAACGTATATTTATGGAGTATCTTTTTTATTAAAATTATTAAATAACAACATATGAATACTGTCATAATAGGTGGAGGATTTGCAGGGATTAACCTTGCTAAAGAACTTTCAAATCAAAAAGGGGTTCAGGTAACTCTTGTTGACAAAAATAATTATAATTTCTTTCCGCCGCTTATTTATCAGGTAGCTACTGCTTTCTTGGAACCATCCAGTATTAGTTATCCATTTCGTAAATTATTTGCAGGAAAGAAAAACATACAGTTTCGTCTTGGCGAGCTCGTAAAAGTCGTTCCTTCAGAAAATAAAATAATACTGCATAATGGCGAATTGAGTTACGACCACCTAGTTTTTGCAACCGGTGCGGAAACGAGCTATTTCGGAATGGAAAATGTAAAGAAAAATGCAATTCCGATGAAAACACTCAATGATGCCATTGAAATGCGGAATACCATATTAAAAAACTTAGAAAAAGCCGCCATTTGCAAGGACATTCGCAAACGTCGTAAACTGCTAACTATTGTTGTGGCCGGCGGAGGTCCAACTGGAGTTGAAGTTTCGGGTATGTTTGCGGAAATGAGAAAGAGTATATTCCAAAAAGAATATCCAGAACTAGGAACCACAGCCAGTAATATCTATTTAGTTGATGGCGGACCTGCGTTGTTAGCACCTATGAGCAAAGAATCACAAAAGGATACTCTTGAAGCACTTACTAGCTTAGGTGTAATGGTACAATTGAATACCCAAGTGGTAGATTACGTCGATGATACTGTATTTTTATCAAACGGAGAAACGATACAAACTAAGAATTTGATTTGGGCTGCCGGAGTATCAGCAAAAATATTTGATGGTATTCCTACTGAAAGTTACGGCCGAGGAAAACGAATGGCTACCGATGCCTTTAATAAAGTAAACGGAACAGATAATATCTACGCGATAGGGGATACCTGTATTCAAGTAACTGATACCGATTTTCCTAACGGACATCCGCAAGTGGCGCAAGTAGCTATCCAGCAAGGACTGAATCTAGCAGAAAATTTTAAGTTACTGATTCGCAATAAACCGATGGTTCCTTTTAAATATAACGATAAAGGGTCAATGGCGATTATAGGAAAAAATAAGGCTGTAGTAGATTTACCAAAACCAAAATTACATTTTAAAGGTTTCTTTGCTTGGGCTATTTGGTTATTCATCCACTTGGTTTCTTTAATTACATATCGCAACCGAATAAAAACATTCTTTAACTGGATGATTGCTTATTTTGCCAAAGATCAATCCTTACGAATGATCATAAGACCTGATAAAGCAAAAAGCAAAACTAGTAGTGAACCTACTTGCTAATTTTAAACATATAAAAATATAGATTTTACTAATCTGAAACCATGAGTGTTTTTTTTTATAATCCTATAAGTCATATAAGTTTTCTTGTATGACTTATAGGACTATAAAAGCGCCATTAATTAATGTTTTACAGTAATTTTTCGTTTACCAATACTTAAAACGACCAAGGCAGCAATCGTACTCGAAGTCATAATTACCACCATAGGTACCATAGAATCCTTTACAAAAATACCTACTGCAAAGGAAGCAAAAGCACCTAATCCTAATTGGATAGCGCCCATTAATGCCGAGGCACTTCCTGCATTTTTAGAAAACGGAGCCAAAGTCAACGCAGCAGTATTAGGGTTCGAAATTCCCAAACAGGCCAAAAATATAAACAGCATCCCGATCGTTTCATACAATCCTAGAAGACCATTCATAGCCGTAATTAAAAAAGTTATACTAATAACAGATTGCACTATCAGAGCACCAAAAATCATTTGCTCACTACTGTATTTTCTCAGTAACAAAGAATTCAATTGACTGGCGCTGATGAAACTCAATGACATAAAAGCGAAAATCCAACCGTAAGTTGTGGCATCAACTTTAAAAATATCCATAAAGAGAATAGGGGAGGCCGCCACATACGTAAACAAACCAGAGAAAGCAATTGCTCCTGTAAACGCATAGGTATAAAACTGAGGCTCTCTTACGACACTCCAAAAATTAAGAATAATCGGTTTTGGTTTTAACGAAATAGAAGTGTCGGGTTCGTGAGTATTCGGTAAGCCAAACTGAGCCGCCAAAAGAACTACAATACCAATTCCCATTAGAATTAAAAAGACAACATGCCACCCGTAGGCTGCCGTCACATAACCACCAATCGTGGGTGCCAACATTGGCGAAAGCCCAACGACTAACATTAACATCGAGAGTACTTTTGGAATTTCTTTCACTGGAAATAAATCTCGAACCATCGCAATCGAAGCTACCGTAGCAGCACAACTTCCCACGGCTTGTATGAATCGCAAACCAATAAACGTATCAATATCAGTTACAAGTGCGCAACCTAATGAAGCTAAAATATAGACTAACAATCCAATAAATAATGGTTTTTTTCTCCCATAGCGGTCTAATAAAGGGCCATACAGCAATTGTCCTGCAGAAATTCCGATGAAATAACTGGATAGGGTCATGGCGACTTTGGCCACGGTAGTATTCAAATCTATTGCAATTCCAGAAAAACCGGGTAAATACATGTCAATTGAAAACGGGCCGAGCGCAGTAAGAAAACCTAAAATTAAAACTAATTGAAAATATTTAAATTTGGATCTAGTGGCAGTTGTACTCAAAATTGCTTTTTTAATTTTTTGCAAAGGTAAATATTTAAAATACCAAAAGTGCTACCATCTTGAGTAATAAAATCCAGCTTTTTTATATAGGCCTACTTTCAAAAGTTAAATGTTAATGAGATAACTTTCTTTATATGTTTTTTGGTACATCTCTTTACTGAACCTATAAAGTTGAGAAGGTTTTTTTGAAATCCCCACTTGTTTTTCGTCTAAGGCAATGACATACTTTTTAGCAATAACTTTTCTTCGGAAGTTTCTATTGTCTATTTCGACCCCTAAAATAACCTCATATGCATCTTGTAATTCTTTAATCGTAAATTTATCAGCTAAGAGTTCAAATACGATGGGTTTGTACAATGACTTTTCCTTCAAATCACCATAGGCTTCAGCAATGATTCATTTATGGTCAAAGCCCAATTCAGGCAAGTTATTCACTGGAAACCATTGTAGCTTGTGTTTTTTGTTCTCCAGCTTAACTGTATGCGTAGGCAGTAAAAAATAATAGGCGATCGTAATAGTTCGTTGATTAAAATTCTAGTTTTGTACCCAAATAATATCCTTTTGATTCATTAACCGATTGGGATCACCAAAAACTTTGAATTGTTTCTTATATAAATTATCAAGTCCTGTTAATTCCTTTAAAAGCCGTTTAGCAGTTTCGTCTATTGTCTCATCTTCATAAGCGTGAAACCCAGTCAGCACGTAGTCATTTACTAAAGGTTCATCTGTATCTTTTAACTGTAAAAAACGCTCGATCAATAAAACGTTCAATAATTTTGTTTTGTTATCATACCCAAAAACAACACAGTCAACAGATATATTTGGAATTATTTGAGCAATCATAATTTTAATAAATGCATTTTGATACTTCGCTTGAAATTGCATTGCTGCAAACATACTAATTTAATGTTCAATGTATATTCCAAACCTAAATTTCCGCTCTAAAGTTAAATTCTCATACATTCTTAAGTTACTATGTTTGGTTGCTGTGCACTGTAAAGGTACTTCTTGATCTATTTACTACGCAAAACCAAAACAGACGTTAGAGTCTAATTCAGTTTTTTAAGGTAGTACTTGAATTAATAATTCTAATAGTTTTTTTAGGAGCTATTCTCGTTATCCGTTGCAAGCTTTCCAGCTTCAACCCTTTTTCTAGGTCGCGCTAGGAGCTTCTTTTAGTCGCTCTATCGCAACAAGAAAAAAGAGGTTATAAGCTCGTAAAGGCTTTTCACTACTATCGAGGCTATGAAAAAAGCGCATAATAAGTCGTTTAAAATTGGCATAAAACAGTTGTTAATTAAGAACTTATCGCTGATAAATTATAGAAGCCAAGCTGCTTTAATAAGAGGTTTAGTTAAAATACTCTATCTTTGAATATTGATATAAACGCTATCAAATAACTCTAATTCATCCATAAAGGATTTACATACCCTACATTATAAGACACATATACAATTTAACAACGATTAAAAGTATATTAACTAAAGTTCTGCAAATGGAAAAAATTGGATAATAGCAATATCGCTTTTTTAAATAATTACTTTTCTTTTCTGGAGGCCTACAAGTGGTCATTTCAAAAAAAAATAAGGGAACAGTTTTGGGAAAAATAGGAAACGAGACTTTTTTACTGGCAAGGAGCGCTATACACCAGTATCGGAATTACGATTCTAATACTATGTCTTTTATAATGTACTAGATTCAATTAATTAATGCAACTCTCAGGAAAAAAGATAGGATAATTTTTTCAAAAGAAAGGACATTTAAGTCC